>NZ_JAYJLD010000024.1 GCF_035282765.1 Ferviditalea candida
TCGTAATGGGATATGTTCTTGGCTGAACGGTTCCCAGTATAACAAGAGGCGCTTTTTGTTTTCAAAGGGCAAATTACTTCATTACAGGAATGGCTCCTTATATTCAACAATTAGAACATTCATTATCATCGAAGCTCTGGAAAAAGCAGAATTTCATTTTATTGGGGTTTCACAAGTGTTCTCGTGAAAACCCGCAGTGAAACTACCACAAATGCTGCAAAACTCGGGGATCCATCAAGTTGGTGTCGATGGAGCAGGGAGCCGCATCCTTGCCGTACTGCCAAAGCCAGACGTTGGAGGCGCATGGAGGAGCGGAGGGCTTGAAGGTCGGGGCCTCCGCCTTAGTTGTCGGCCCGGGCAAGGGAGCGGCGCTCCAAAGCACCGATTGGGTACGGACAAGCGGCTGGGCGGAAGACGCTTTGCAGTAAGCGGAGCTGAAATTCCTTTCCACCGGATCATGGTAGAATCCCGGCCTGTATCCGCTGGGATACAGGGTTTCCACCCATCCGCGTATCCAGGCGTCATCCACTGAGAAAAACTTCTCTATATTCGCAAACAAAAACACATCGCTCGGCACATCGAGCATTTTTGCATGATAAACGGCATTGCGCGCTATGATTCTACCTTTGTCATATCCGGTTGCTATCCGGAAATCACTGTAAATGGGCAAAATCTTGATTCCTTTTCCATGCAAAAAATCCGCTTCCGACCGTGTCAGACCGTCAGCGTAACCAGACACTGTTTTTAAATAACGTCCCCAGAATACGGGAGCTCCGAAATTTCCCACTACACATTGATAGCTGCTGGCGCTAACCCTTGCAGCCGAATCCACTCCCCAAAGCTGCGCCATTTCCTCATCTCCTTAATTTCGTAAATCAGGGCAGACCCTTCCTGCCTATACTATATGCTTTTGGTGAGTAGTTGTGAGACCCCGGCAGATATTTTGCGGTATTTGGGTTTGTGAGAACCACATATGCTTTTTGGAGTCCAAAGAGGCGCGGCAGCCGTCCCAAATGCCTGTCTTAAAACGAAAAGCCTCCCATAAAGGAAGGCCGTAAACTTAATTCCTGAATTTACCTATAATGTCCAATAAATACTTTAACATTACAGAGAGGCCGCCAACGAAATACGCAATCACAAGAATCCATCCGGTAGGATCAATAGGCACCATGTTCACCATAAATTCCAATGGCACGATATAGTATAGGATATCCTTCAAATAACCTAATACAAAAGTTGGATTAAACGGGCCTTCAATCAATGATTGGAAAAGGGTCACCAGAAGATCAATGAACATGAGTCCCCAAACGGCCCACATTGTATAGACGATCCAGCTTGCCAGCGTAGAGGTCATTATCATCACCACCTTTCAACATCCTATGCTATAGGAGTACAAGGTGTATGGACTTTAATGCAAAAACGTGGCATGGACATGTTTATGTAAGTGAACGTATCTGCTGATTTTTAATAAAGCAAAGACTGCCGAGATATCTCGACAGTCTTACTATGTATCTCATGAATTTTTTACTTAAATATTCATATCGGTATGCATTTTTAACGGATAACATTAATAAGATGAATCGGACAAGTAGATCGTTATGAGTAGGTGGGCCATGTATTTTTTGATCTTTTTGGTATCCTATCCGATCGTAACTTTTTTACTCAGTATCGGTTTATTAAACGAGCCTGTATCCTCAAATAAAATGATTGGGATTGTTCTTGTTGTTACGGGACTTTTTATTATTGCAAAGTAAATCTGACAAGAAATTGATTGATTCTGGATGGGATGTGGTGGAATGTCCGGTATCATTATTGCAATCCTGGCGACAGTCAGTTATTCGTTGTCTTATGTTTTTTTGCGGAAAGCCCAGACAACATCCAACCTTCCTGACCATGGTTTGTTTCCTGTTCTAGGCATTGGCGGTTTTATGCTGGGATTAAGTTTATTGATCCAAATCTTTCGATCTCCAAATCAATTCGAAGCTGTTCCAAATTTAAATCATTTGATCATGTACTGCATCATTGTCGGAATTACCGGTACGTTGATCGGGCGTAGGGCCTTTTATGCCGCAATTCATGATCTGGGAGCCACAAGAAGCGTAATCATCAAGACTCTACAGCCGGTGATCACCATGATGATTGCCGTTACCATTCTGGGGGAAACGTTCAACCGAACGGATATGATAGGAATTGTCCTGTTATTAACCGGTGTAGCTTTGCTCTATCTCGAACCAATCATATTGCCTCCTTTAAGATTAAAATTTATACATCATGGCCTAATGCTCGGTTTTTTTGCGGCCTCATTGTATGGAATCAGTGATGTCATAAGAAAAATAGTCATGCATTATCCGATCAGTCCTTTGTTTGCGGCTGGTATTGAAATGAACGCTGCCTTTTTCGTCTATCTTTTGGTATTAGCGATAAGGGGACGCCTTCGAGATTATGTAAATCAATATATTCATGTTTTTAATAGGAATCTATTGATGGCAGGGGTATTGTCGGCATCCGGAAGGATCTTATTTTTCACAGCACTGATTACCACTCCCGTATTTGTCGCTTCTCCGATCCTTGCTATCCAGCCGATACTCGTTGCATTATTTTCAGTCATATTTCGAGTATCAGAAAAAATAGGTTTGTTTGTCTATATTTCCGTGATCATGGTTACGATAAGTATTATAGTGATTGGTTCTAACTAAGTCAGAACATAATGCGTTCTTAAGGTGGTGTTTTTTTTGTGGATCATTAAAACAGTTCATAAAAGAGATGAAGATGGCGGGATTGCAGCTCTAGAACTGGAAACAGAAGATAAGCGTCTTGATGTTAATGTAAGATGGGATGGTTGTACAGAAATACACGTATTTTCAGTCACTGAGGAAAATCGCGAACTTAAAGATGTATTTCATACGTGTGATTTAAAAGGATTTATTGAAGCGTTGCAGACCCTTGATAGCGCTTGTCAGGATTACTTTGGTGAGGGAAGTTATTGGGAACGAAGGGAAGATGATGAAGAATAGATCAAATATATTGGACACAGTAACCATCGGGTGATCGTTTAATTGGAGTATAGTTAAAGAATGTGGAATAAATAAGAGAATCGCCCGTTGAGAGTTTCTCAACAGGCTGAGCCATGTGTCCGTCAAGGATGCGTGGCTTTTTTACCGCATAAGAATTTATAAGTTTCCGGGTTCTCGGAAAGTAAATTCTTATCGGTATGAAAACTTCCTTGGCTCCCGAAGTGGTTTACTGCGTAAACCTGTAGGTCTCGTTCCTTGAAAGGACTTCGTAGAAGTTTGCATTATTAACTTTTATATTGAGGTTCCTCTTTTTCGATTTGCTGTAAACGAGGGTTGACTTGGTCGATGATGTTCTGTGTTTGTTGTGCGGCGTTCGTAAACATTGTTTTTGCTTGTTGGTTCTGGGTGTTCAATGCAAATGTTTCAAAACTTGCCTGCGCACTTTTCAATGAAGCGATCGCGGTTTTGAGTTGTGTTGCTACGGTCATTTTTTCACCCCCTCCATTTCTTTTTTTTACCACATTCGGAAAGTTTAAGTTCACTAAAGCGTTAAAGCAAACTAACTTTCCGGTCGGCATGAAAAGCTACCGCTAAAGAAGGACTCGACGACATCTTCGAGAAGGCTCCGATAGGAGCTTTTCTTAATATGTCGTTTACTGACGAGATCATGAATGGGAAATTAAGGCGATCAATTTTCGCAACATAATAATTTAAAAAGTATGTGAATACCTTGTTTCCAATATTCCCATAATAATTTTGTATTTTTTTTGAACATCAAGCATTCAGGGAGGTTCGTATGCAAAACCGAATAAGAACGCTAGTAACAGATTCCCTCATCATCGGTATCGATGTCGGATCGACAACGGTTAAAGCAACGGTCGTCGATCCTGAGACCAAAAAAATTCTGTGGTCGGATTACCAGCGCCATCATACCAAACAGGCCGAGATGGTGCTTGAATTTTTGGTGCGCATCGGCAGCGAATTTTCGCATATCGAGCGGGATAAGATCCGGGTATTCGTTACAGGTTCCGGCGGCGGACCGATCGCCGAGCACATCGGCGCGAAGTTCGTGCAGGAAGTAAATGCGGTAACGATGGCGGTGGAACAACTGCATCCCGACGTCGGCAGCGTTATCGAATTGGGAGGACAAGATGCCAAGATCATCATTTATAAAATGAACGAGGAGACCGGCGATAAGCAGGCTTTGACCTCGATGAACGACAAGTGCGCTTCCGGCACCGGTGCGACCATTGACAAATGCATGATTAAAGCGGGTATGCCGGCGGAAGAATTGGGCAAGCTGAGATTTGATGATGCCAAGCTGCATCACGTGGCGGCAAAATGCGGCGTATTTGCCGAAACGGATATCGTGAACCTTGTGAAAAGCGGTATTCCTTCTTCGGAAATCATGTGCTCTTTGGCCGATGCCATCGTCATGCAGAATCTTTCCGTTTTGACCCGCGGGAATACCCTCAGGCACAAGGTTCTCTTATTGGGAGGCCCCAATACGTATCTGCCTTTCCTGCAGGATTGCTGGCGCAAGCGCATCCCCCAATCTTGGGAGGATCGCGGCTACGATTACCCGAAGGATGTTCAAATGGACGAGCTGATTTTTGTCCCTGACAATTCCCAATATTATGCCGCCTATGGCGCGGTCATTTACGGACAGTACGAACCTGCCGATGTCGGAATCTATAAAGGGATTGAAGAACTGAAGACATTCATCGCCCACGGAAGAAAAGCGAAGCTGGGTGAAAAAGCGGGCGCGCCATTGGTCAGCGGACAAGAGGAGTTGGAAGAATTCCGCAGGCTTTACAGCATCCCGAAATTTACGCCGGCGGCCTTTCAACCGGGGCAGAAGGTCAGAGCGGCGATCGGACTGGACGGAGGATCGACTTCTTCCAAAGCCGTTCTGGTCGATGAAAACGGTGAAATTCTGCTGAAAGAGTATCAGCTGTCGAAAGGCAATCCGATTCAGGATACGAAAGAGCTTCTCGGAAAAATTCGGGACAAGGTCCTGTCGGCGGGAGCCGAACTGGAAATTGCCGGGTTCGGGGCGACGGGGTATGCAGCCGATGTGTTGGAAAAAACCTTAAAAGCGGATGTCAATATCGTGGAGACTGTGGCCCATATGATGAGCGCCGTCCATTATTTCGGCGATATCGACGTGATTTGTGATATCGGCGGCCAGGACATCAAAGTGCTTTTTTTGAAGAATGGGGATATCCGAAATTTCCGATTGTCCAACCAATGCTCCGCCGGAAACGGCATGCTGCTGCAGGCGATGGCTGACCAATTTGGAATCCCGATTCAGGAATATGCGGAGACGGCTTTTAAAGCGGAGCTTTCGCCCAAATTTTCTTATGGCTGCGCCGTTTTCCTGGATACGGACCGCGTGAATTTTCAAAAGGAGGGATATTCCAAAGAGGAATTATTGACCGGGCTCGCCCTCGTTCTTCCGAAGAACGTCTGGCAGTATGTCGTGCAGATTCCGCGCATGTCCGAATTGGGCCGCAAATTCGTCCTGCAGGGCGGAACCCAACACAACCTGGCGGCCGTCAAGGCGCAGGTCGATTACATTAAACAGCGGGTTCCGGATGCAGAAGTCTATGTCCATCCGCATACGGGAGAGGCGGGTGCTATCGGTGCGGCCATGGAAACCCTGCGGGTCGTGAAGCGGAGAGGATATTCCACATTTCTCGGATTGGATGCGGCGATCGGCATCGAATACTCGTCCCGCAACGATGAATCCACCCGCTGCGGCTTCTGTCCGAATCATTGCAGCAGAACCTTTATCGACACGCAGACGCCGGATGGACAAACCGCCCGCTACATCTCCGGATTCAGCTGCGAAAAGGGAACGGTGGAAGACAAGGAAGCCGTCATTCAGCTGACTCGGGAACGCCAGCAGCTCAAAAAACAGTATCCGAACCTGGTGGAATATGAATCAAAGCGCATGTTCCAGCATTTCTACGATCCGGATCCGCTGCCCGAAACAGGGGAATTGGTGGAAGACCTTCAACTGAAACGGACGTGGATGGGGTTGGGAGGCATCCGATATGTCCCGTATCAGCGGTCAATCGAACGATCCGGGGCGGATGCGATGGAGAAGCGGAAACAACTGCGAATCGGCATCCCGAGAGTCCTGAATATCTGGACGACCGCCCCTTTCTGGCGGACTTACTTTGAGACGCTTGGCTTTGATCAGCGCAACATCGTGTTCAGCGACTATACGAGCGAGGAAATGTGGCAGGCGGGCGGAAAGTACGGATCCATCGATCCCTGCTATCCCTCCAAGGTAGCCCAGGCCCATGTTCATAATTTGTTGTTTAAGCATCACAGCGAAGAAAAACCGTTAAACTGCATCTTTTTTCCGTGCATCACACATATTCCGACTCACCTTCACAATGTCATGGACTCCGCCAGCTGTCCGATCGTGGCAGGCGCGCCGGAAGTGATCAAAGCCGCTTTTACGAAGGAAACCGACTTCTTTCAAACCAGGGGGATCACCTATCTCGATCCGGCGGTGACGTTTACGGAGCGGCATATGATGAAAAAACAATTGTTCGAAGCATTCAGAGAGCATCTGCAGATCACCGAGGACGAAAGCGACTTTGCGGTGGAACAAGGATGGAAGGCAATGGATATCTTTGACGCCGAAATGCAGGAGCGTGGAAGGATGATTCTCGAGCAGGTGGAAGCGGAAAACCGCATGGCCATTCTGATGATCGGCCGCCCCTATCATTCCGATCCCGGTCTGAATCACGGCGTTCTTGAGGAATTTCAGGTGCTGGGTTATCCGATTCTGTCCATGCGCTCCATTCCTAAGGACGAAGCATGGCTGCGCCGCTTTTTCAAGGACGATTTGGAAACGGGGCGAACACAATATGCACTGGAGGTCACCGATGTATGGCCGGAAAACTTCAGTTCCAATAGTGTACAAAAAGTTTGGGCCGCCAAATTCGCCGCCCGCCATCCTCATGTCGCCGTGCTGGATTTATCCAGCTTCAAATGCGGCCATGATGCTCCTACCTATGGCATGATCGACTCGATCATTTCAACGGCAGGCACTCCGTATTCCGCGCTTCATGATATCGATGCCAACAAACCGGGCGGTTCGATCAAGATCCGGGTCAAGACATATGCCCACAGTTTGGGACTGCATGAAGAGCGATTGCAGGATACGGCGGAGAAAAAGGCGGAACTGCAGCGTCTTTTGGATCAAAAAAGAAGCGAATTGTTGCGCCGGCAGAAAATCGAATCGCTTCAGGCGTATTCCGAATCGTTGGACAAGGCTCGGACAGGCAATTAATAAGAGCTCGCGATTAAATTAGTTCTACTTTTGGCGGCAAAGTATCAAGCGGTTTAATTGATCTTTGCCAATTTAGTAGAAGTTATTTCATCGCGATGCATAACGTTCAAAAAGGAGTGTTTCAACGATGTCTATTATAAAAGAACTTCCCGTCATTTCCGAACAGGAACGATCGGATCGTGTCCAGCGAGTATTCGAGGAGGAATTGCTGCGGTTTAAAGCGGAAAAGGAAAAGGAGATGGGCTTGATCCTGGGGAATAAGGAGCAATGGTTCGATCCCGTACCCCGGCAATTTTTTGCCAAAGACAAGGCTTCTACGACCATTTTGTTCGGCGGCCTCACGATGGCGCATGATTACCTGGTGGAGGGATCTCTCAAAGGATTGGGATACAACGTCAAACATCTCGACTGCCCGGATACGGATTCCCTTCGTTTCGGCAAAGAATTCGGCAACAGGGGGCAATGCAATCCGACGTATTTCACGGTGGGGAATTTGGTGAAATACCTGCATCATCTTCGGGACGTGGAAGGAAAATCCAAGGAGGAAATCGTCCGCAACTACCTTTTCATTACAAGCGGATCCTGCGGTCCGTGCCGCTTCGGGACTTACGTGACCGAATACCGCAAGGCGCTGAGAGATGCCGGATTTGACGGTTTTCGCGTGCTGCTGTTCCAGCAGCAGGACGGGTTAAAGCAGGCCACCGGCGAGGAATCGGCTCTGAAACTGGACAGTGCTTTCTTCATAACCTTTTTGAAGGCTGTCCTGCTGGGGGATATATTAAATGCGCTGGGTTACCGGATCCGCCCGTACGAAGTCGTGCCCGGCTCGACGGATGCCGCCTTGGAACGCTGCAAAACTGTTTTATATCAAGCGATGAATGAGCGCAAATGGCTGCTTCCGGCATTATACCGCTGCCGCAAAGAACTGCAGGCGGTCAAAGTGAACCGGACGCGGGTAAAACCGAAAGTAAGCATCATCGGCGAATTTTGGGCGATGACGACCGAAGGCGACGGCAACTATCAGCTTCAGCGTTTTCTCGAAAGCGAAGGAGCGGAAGTGGAGGTTCAATCGCTTACGGCGTGGATTTTGTATCTGATATGGGAAGGCCGATATGATACGATCAGGCGCATGAAGCTGCGCGGCAGGGACGGAGGCCGCTACGGACTGGAAGGGAAAAATCCGGTTGTGCGCCTGCGCATGCTGGGTTTGGCGGATCGCGCCATTCGGGTGATGTTTCAAACCTATGCGAAGGCGATCGGTCTGCAGGATTACCACTTGCCGGATATGGACGAGATCGCGCGCGTTTCCCATCAGCATTACAATAATCATCTTAGAGGCGGAGAAGGCCACATGGAAGTGGGCAAGCTGATCCTGAACGTGGTGAAGAAAAAGGTCAACATGACCGTCTCCGTCAAGCCGTTCGGCTGCATGCCGTCATCCGGCGTTTCCGACGGGGTTCAGTCGCTGATTACCGAGCTTCACCCGGAAGCGATTTTTCTGCCGATTGAAACAACCGGAGACGGGGCGATCAATGTATACAGCCGGATCCAAATGATGCTGTTCAAGGCCAAACAGGCGGCCCAAAAGGAATTTGACGAAGCCCTTGCGAAGAAAGGCTTTACGTTGGAGCAGTACCATCAAATCTTCAGCCGTTCCCAATTCACCCGACCGTTAAAAACCGCACGTCACGTCGTTTCCTGCACGGCCGCCAACTCCGTTTACAGTATAAGCGGTATTTCCAATTGGCCGCCCGTCCGTCGGAACAAGCAGCAAATGCAAGAGGTATAGGATAGTTAAATAAATTGTGAAAACACTCCCGAGAACGAACATCCTGGGAGTGTTTTTTTGTTGTTTGAATAGCGAAACATGATTACTGCTAATTCTTTGCAAACATTCTCATAAACCAATGAAAAAGACTAATAATCAACCTATAATTTCAGTCTAACCTCTCCAATTAAAGATTTCGTTACAATAAATATTTTTTGACATCCGGCGTCATTTTTTAGATCTTTCGTAACGTTGCAACTTTCCCATCAAAATCAAATGTGAACCTTGTGTCAGGCAGGTTGGGCAAATGACTTATGCCGGATTATATGAAGGCTAATGTCTCGATAAAACAAATTTTGGGAGTAATATGAAAATGAATCATGCAAACAGTAACTTTTGGTATGGGAATGTAACTCCGTTGAGGCCGTATGACTATTACAACAATAATTACAACTATGACAATAACAATCACAAAAGTCCCTATTTTGATATGCTGTATAGTTTTCACCATCATTACCCACACGTAAAGCATCATCATGTCCATCACCATTATCATCATGCTGTTCGAACAGACAATCAAGATCAATAAATAATTAACACATAAAAGCCGACACGAAACTGTCGACTTTCTACATGACAGGATTTGATATGCCCTTGCAAAGGGTTTTGCTACGACATGGGAACCTGGGGGATGACTCTTTCTTCAATCCGTTCGAAGATATCTTCCAAATCCGGGCCGGTGATGGTCAGTCCGTGATTTTTTAATCCGATGACGGCTCTTGCCGGTTCGGCTTCCTGCTTGATCAATTCCGATACCGTTTTTGCAAGTTCAATGGTACCGCAGGGATAGTTTATTTCTGTCGCTTTGACGCCATCCATCCATGCATGAATATGAATGATGGCGCCGATGTCGGGATGTTCGGCATAGATCATCCAGTGTTCAATCGCATCCACGGATACCCGATTGGGAATTAAATTTGCAGGGACGCTGAGCTGTATCGCCTTCGAATTTGCTTCGTACCCCTTTACCAGAAGAATGTCTTGCCCGATTTTTTTTAAATTCGCTTTATCTGCACCCGACGCGCTCATCCAAAAACTGTTTTGATCCTTGCGGCTGCTGAGATTGCCGTAGCTGAGTCCTCCGATCCCATAAAGTTTTTTGAGATGCCTCATATCGCGGGGATTCAAATAATCTTGAATCGGAAAGGGAGCCGGAAGCAAATTCATCCGGTCCAATCTTTGTCCTGCCAGGCTCAGTTTTGCAGCTGTTTCATCTCCGTCCCATAAGGATTCGGGCAAGTCTTGATAGAATTCATTATCGATCACCAATTGCGAAGAAGCCAAAGGTTCCAGGCGTTTAAATATCCTTTCATAAAAAGAAGTTTCCTCTTCCGGTTGATAGGAGACTTTGTAAAAACCCTGTTCCGGCGTTAAAAAGCAAACATCGGTTCCACTCCGATGATGGCAAATATAGATCAGGTGATTGGATAATGAGCGGATCAGATAAGGATAAGCTTCCTTTAAAGTCGGACCCGAGGTATGAAATGCTTCAATGATGGAGATCACGAAAGTTGCCTGAGCTTTCCTGCGAAAAGGCCGCGGGTTTTCCGGCCGGATAAAATGAAAAACCATCTGGACCGGATCCTCGGGTTCTTCAACATAATAGTATCCTTCCGACAGAAATTGTTGCTTCATACCCTCTGCAAATCTGGAAAGAAATGGGCTGTCAGGTGTTCCGTTCATCGTAAATTGCTTCATACGAAAGGTCCTCCTAATTCCAAAAAAATGCAAAACGCAGTATAAAAACATTAAGGTTCAAATACGACTTTCATGCATCCTTTACTCCTCTTGTTTACAATCGTCTGAAAAGCATCTTTATACTTTTCAAGCGGAAAGCGGTGCGTAATCAGCGGAGAAAGATCGACTTTTCCCGACTTCATCAATTCAATGGCGATTTGCAAGGTCCTCATTGGTTTTCCATGATATTGTTCCGTGCCGTAAGCAAAGCTGCCTTTGACATCGATTTCGTTCAGCCAAACCGCCGTCCAGTCAATCCGGTCCAGAATGCCGGCCAATCCAAGCAGCACTACTTTTCCTCCGCTTCGCACCAAACGCAGGGCATCATTGATGCTGCTGCTTTTGCCCACGCATTCAAACACCTGATCCGCTCCCCCCACTACGACGGGAGAACCGAAAAGCGGTTTTAATACCTTGGCATGAACGGCTTCGGCAATTTCATCAACATAATGATTGCCCCGGGAAAAACGGATAACCTGATCCGCTCCATAATGCATCGCCAGTTTCCCCTGGTAATCGTATTTGTACATAACGATGATTTTGCAGGGGATGTCCAATGCGCGAAGGGCGGCCACGACGCAGATTCCGATCGTGCCGGCGCCGATGACGAGAACGGTATCGTCCTTTCCGGGCCGATTCCGGAGTACGCTGTGGAGCGCGCAACTAAACGGTTCGACCATCACTCCGTTCAAATCGTCAACTTCTTCCGGCAGCTTCAGGACTTGAATTTGATGGGCGACCAGATAAGAACTCCAGCTTCCTCCCGTATCCCTGCATGCGCCGATCAGCGGTCCGGGCGAGATATCGCCGTCAGTCATGCGGGTGCAAAGGCTGTAATCCCCTTTCCGACATGCCTCACATGGATTGGAAATACCCCGTGCCAGGCAAGATAGAATGGGATCGACTACGACACGATCGCCCTTACGAAGGTCGGTTGCTTTTTTTCCCGTTTCACAGACTTTCCCGACCACTTCATGGCCGATCGTGAAAGGAAAGGAGGTCAAAGCGGAAGCGGAAGGGCTGTCGTGCAGATGAATCAGGTTTAAATCGCTGCCGCATATCCCTCCATAGGTCACTTTAATTTTCACCCATTCATCGTTCGGAAGCACCGGTGCGGACATTTGCCTGTCATATTTCAGACAAGATAAACCGGAGTTCCAGAGAAGGGAAGGAACCCATCTTCCCGCTGTTTTTCCAAACACATATCGGGGGATGCTGAATTGAAATTGCAGGGAGTGCAAAAAAATCACCTCTTCTTACATAATCGGGGACTCAACCATTGAAAGATCTGTTCAAGAGCGCGATGATGATTCAAATATTGATGGTTGCCCTGAGAAAACACAATGTTAGCTTTATCACTTGAAGAGATGGTTTCATGAAATTTCTGAATCTTTTCCGAATCCACAACCGGATCATCAAGATCGAAAAGGCATAAGGCAGGAAAATGAAATTTGGATGCTTCCTTCAGCGCTTTCGTTCCGTTCCGCAGCAATTCCGTGAACCAGCGAAGAGTATATTTAAATATCATGGGATCTTTCATCATTTCAGCCGTCCAGTCCGGAAATCTTGATTGAAACCTGAACTTGTCAAGTGTTTTATTCGATTCGAAGGCTTCGAGACACAAGCGGGGGACGAGGATAGAAGTCAGTTCAGCGAATCTCTTTAACAGATAAGGAATTTTGTAACGAATGCCGATCGCAGGGGAACATAGAATGACTCCGGTCGGTTCATAAAAAAAATGTTGAATGTATCGGATGACGATCAAACCGCCGAGACTGTATCCGCACAAAAAAACAGGTAATCCTGAATATTGCCGCCTTGCATGGATGAGGAATTGATGTAAATCCTGCAAATATTCCTGAAATTTATGTACATGACACCGATGTCCGCCGGAATGGCCAAAACCTCTAAGATCCGGAGCAATAAGAGCAATGTTGCGTTTTAAACATTCCATGCCCATGAGGGAATAATGTCCGGAATGTTCCCCGGCACCATGGATCAACAAGATAAGACCTTTGGGTTTGTCCGGCATCCAGACCCGATAAAATAGTGGAAGTTGTTGGAATTTTATATAGTTTGTCTGAAAAAGCAATTTTTTATACATCGCAATCCATCCCAATCATGTTCTTATGCTGTTTATGAAGCAAATCTAAGACAGTTTCTGCTGCAGCCAAAGGATTGAATTGTTGTCGAAACTGTTCGATGTTCTTTCGCAAAGGCTCAAATGCTTCTGAAGCAAACAATAATTTTTCGATCCAGTTGTCCACTCTTTTTACATGATCCATTCGGACGGCCAATCCGCGTTTTTCCAAATAATTGCAATTGCGTTCCTCATGCCCGGGAATGGGTTGAAAGATCAGCATCGGTACCCCTTTACTCAATGATTCGAAACACGTCAATCCACCCGGTTTGGTAATCAACAAGTCGGAAGCGTCCAGCAGTTTGTCGATGTTATCGACAAATCCCAGGATGACAATGTTGGGATGGTGAAATTGTTTGTCGTGCTGCAAGTGAAGCCTTAAATTGTCATTATTTCCCGTACAAATGATGATCTGAACCCGTTCCTTCCATTTGACCAACGAATAGGCCAGTTCCCGGATCCCGCCCAAACCCAAACCTCCGCCCATCACCAGGATGGTTGGCAAATTTTTTAAATTTAATAAATTTCGTGCCTCTTGTTTCGTTCGTTTCGTCCAAAAATTCAAAGTTACCGGAATGCCTGTAACGGCAATCTTTTCAGATGGAATTCCCATGGATATCAATTGCCGCTGCACTTCATGATCGGAAACCATATAAAGGTCAACTTCCGGTTGAATCCACATCGAATGGGCATGGAAATCCGTAATCACTGTACAGAAGCGAACGGGGTGTCCCAATCTTTTTAAACGGGATAAGGAAGAACTGGTAAAAGGATGTGTACAGATGGCCATTTGCGGCCTTTCATTCTCCAAAATTTGTTCCATTTTGCGATGAAACAGTTGGTATATTACATATTGCATTCGTTCAGAAATTGGCTGATTTTGATTCGAATCATAGATCTTTCTCCAAACCCGAGGATAGGCAGTAATCATTTTTTTGTAAGAACGAAGAGTCAGATTTGAAGCAAGGGGGTGAAGCAAGTTGGCTAATTCCACAATTTTTGTCCGCACTGCCGGTTCTTGAATGGAAATGCTTTGCGCCAATGCTTCCGCAGCTTTTGTATGCCCGTTTCCGAACGCCTCGGAAAAGATCAATATTTTGTTTTGCATAGCCTTCCCCTTTAACCTTTCTGATTTCCAAAAAGTAGTATTTCCTTTGCAAAAAAAGTGTATTCTGTTATTTAACTATAAAAATGATGATTTATGATCGGAGAGGAGGGGAAAAATGTATTTGTTTATCGTCAATACAATGTCCGGAAATGGAAAAGGAATGAAGGTGTGGAAACGCATTGAATCCATGCTTCAAAAACGGCAAGTTCATTATTTGGTCGAATTTTCAGCGAGTCCGACACATACGGCAGAACTTGTCCGGCAAACTGCAAAAAAACATAAAATAAAGGTTTTGGCCGTCGTAGGCGGTGATGGAACCGTTCAAAGCATGATTCATTCGGTGATTGGACGAAACATCCCGCTCGGAATTATTCCTGCGGGTTCGGGAAACGATTTGGCCAGAGGATTAAAAATTCCGTTAAATCCAAAAGAGGCGCTTCATTATTTATTGACAGGGGGAACGGGAAAAATTGACATCATTCAAATTGGAAACCAATACTGCATGACTGTCGTCGGAATCGGTATTGATGCAAAGGTGGCCCAAACAGTAAATCGATCAAGATATAAAAAATGGTTTAATCGTTTAAAGTTGGGCCATCTAGCTTATGTCTTGAGCTTTATTCAAGTTTTAACGCATTACCGGCCCGTCAAAGCAACGATTAAGGTGGATGGAAAGGAGTGGACTTTTCCGAAAACCTGGCTGATTGCTGTCGCTAATTTCCCGAATTATGGAGGAGGAATGATCATTTGTCCGGGAGCTTGTTATTTTGATGGAGAGTTTCACATTTGTATCGTTGATGGTCTTTCACGCTGGGAACTGTTGCGAATATTTCCCGCTGTATATAGAGGAAAGCATATTTATCGTTCAGGGGTAACCTTATTAAAGGGCAAGACGATTGAAGTGATTTCGGATTCGCCAATGCCGGCTCATGGCGATGGGGAAATAATGGGGGAAACCCCCATGAAGATCGATATTCTTGAGAAAGGACTTTCGGTAATTTGCCATGACTGACGGTTTATTACCATAAGTTTTTATTGATTTGGGCATTCGCCGTGTGCATGCTGGGTAAATCCCCATACACTGTTGATGTGACAGATGTCTTACAAATTTTTATAAGGAGGAAAATGGGCAATTTAATGAAACGGTCAAAAAAGATCATATTGCTTGACTGGACACATTGACATGGAGCGAAGTGTTGAATTGGAAAAGTTTCAAAAAAAATTAATGGACCGGTATATTACTTTGCGTACAGTTTACGGAACTTGAAAAAAATGCAATTAAGACTACGGTAAGGGATGTGACAGGATAATTATTGGCCACCGGAAAATTCCGGTGGTTTCATTGATTGAATAAAATCAAAATTTGATTGGCAACCTTAATAACGGCTTACGCAGTTGCGGCTAAATGCCGTACCCATTGACAGCATAAACGAGGTGGTTAAGTGCTTATTTACATAGGGAAAATTATTTTATTATTCACCATAACCATTATTGTCATCCGATTCTTGGGAAAATCCGCTCTTGCTCAATTGACCCCCCATGATCTGACAGCGATTATTTTCCTGGCAACTTTAGCCGTCAATCCGATTCTCAGCGACAAATTGGGCCAAACCCTGATCGGTATTCTGATGGTAACGACGCTGCACTTCATTTTGTCGAAACTGGCTCTTCTCCGTTGGTTGAATAAGTTACTGATTGGACAACCCACCATTCTCGTTAAAAATGGAAAAATCATAAAGTCCAATTTGGAACGCAGTCATTTCTCGCTTATTGAATTGTTGGCCACTTTCCGTACCGGTGGATACCCGAATATCCAAGATATCGAGTACGCGATTTTGGAACCGAACAGTGAAATCAGTATTATTCCCAAAAAAGACGTTGTTTCGCTCACTCCAAGGCACCTTAAGCTGGATGTGGACAATAAGGGTTTGCCCATTTCAGTGGTGGTTGAAGGCAAAATTCAGCATAACAACCTTAAAATCATTGATAAAGACGAGAACTGGCTGATGAAGCAGCTTGAATCAGCGGGATATCCCAATGTCAAAAAGATTTTTTATGCTGCTGTCAGAGATAACGATCATTCATTAATCATTGATACCGGTTATGAAAATTGACTGACGGAGCGAAACTGGACATGATCGATCGAAACTCATCGATACTGCGGGGAGCGGATGCCCGTCGTTGCATCATTGCCGGCAGCGCCAGCCAAACCTCCAACAGCAGGGGGAGTTCCATTCCTAGGGTGCGAAGGAGCGAGTCATCCTGAAACACTGCTTGCGGCGAGCCCTCCATCACGCACTGCCCCCGATCCATGACGAGTATCCAATCTGCCCACGCATAGGCGAGATTCATATCATGTGTAGCCATCACAACCGTCACGCCTTGGCGATGAATGCGGTCCAACTCCCACACTAGTTGTTTCTCTGAAGAGCGGTCCAAATAGGCGGTGGGCTCGTCCAGTATGAGAAGTTCAGGCTCCAGCGCCAACACGCCGGCGAGCGCGACTCTCTTCTTTTGCCCGAGGCTCAATTGATGAATGGGTGTCTCGGTCAGATGCTCCAGCCCCATTGAGGCAATCATCCGTTCCGTGCGGCGGATAATTTCCGGGTCAGACATTCCGGCGTTGCGCAACCCGTATGAAATGTCCTCGCGCGGCGTATTCAGGATCAACTGGTGCTCAGGGTCTTGAAAAACAAGCCCGATCTCCCGGCGCAGTCTTTTCAGGTGCTTAGGTTGATAAGATATGTCGGCTCCTTTCCAGATCAGTTGACCGGAGGCTGGGCGATGAATGCCGATCGCATGGAGAAAAAAGGTTGATTTTCCCGATCCGTTATGGCCGCAGATGGCGGTCTTTTTTCCTTGCGGTATTCGCAGGTGAAGATCTTGGAGTGCCGGAGCGGTTGCGCCGGGATACGTAAAGTTGACACCAATCGCTTCCAATAGTGGTTTCATCACAATTTCCTCCCATACAGCCATATGCTTAAACCTGCCAATAGCACTACCCCGATGAGGCTTTCCCAGTAGTAACGCCGCGGGATGGGAGCGGCTTCGTAAGGAGCCGTCCTGATCTCGTCGATAAACCCCCTGGAAGCAAGTCCGTAGGATAGGTTTTTGTACTGCAGCATCGTTTTAACGAACAGTCGGGAAACCATAACAGCTGTGTCTGCAAGCTTGTTGCGGAAACCATGATGTCCGCCGCGTGCTCGCTGCGCCGTATACATGTTCGTCGCCGTATCCGAGAGCAGGAACAGAAAACGGTACATGATTAGCATCAATTGCAGCACAAGAGTGGGTACACGCAATTTGTTCAAAATTTGCAACAGTTGGGAAAACGGTGTAGTCAAAATCAAAAACAAGAGACAAGACGATGCAGCGATAATCCGCAACCCCAACATTCCCGCGAAAGCCGCGCCGGACGGCCTCACATAGACGATCCAATGCGCAGCGGCAAGCAGAATCGTCCCTCCGGGAGAATCTGCGGCGCTCGGAGTCGCTTGAATTTCCGCGAGCAGAGCCGGAAGGCTTGCGATATAAAACAAACAAGACATACCGAGCAACCCTAGGTAAAATTTAAAAGAAATTTTGGCATAAACAACAATCCAAACGGAAATCCACCCAAATATCGCGGTCTGAACCAAGGGGGGAGAAACGTAAGAAAGCAAGAACAAAACGGCTGCGAACCCGCTTTTCCATAAAGGAGAAACGGGGCGCAGCTTGTTTGTGTAAGAGAACGAATCGATCTGCCGGATCAAGGGTTTTCCCTCCTGGAACGTCTGCCTTTAAACCAGCCGATCGCATAGCCGATGAACCCCGCGCCGATTGCGGCCTGCAAGGCGAACAGCATGCTTTCGGTTTCGGCAGGAGGCTGTACCAACGGCAAAAACCAACGTTTGTACGACGGATCGAGTGTGTCAATGGCTTTCGCTGCGGCATCGTCCGCCCCGCCGAAATCTCCATTTACAAGAAGCAGGGGGAATGCGGCGAGTATGACAACGCCGGCCAGCAGCAGCAGATTTTTCGTACGTGTACGCATAGTCATTCGACTCCTTTCATTCTGCGCTGCAGGACAGACAGTTCTTCGGGGCTGTACGCCTGCATCCAATTCCAGATCAGTATGGTCAGCAGCCCTTCGCTGATTGCCAGCGGAATTTGGGTAATGGCAAATATGCTGCCAAATTTAACGAATGAAGCCATAACTCCGCCATGCTCCGCAGGGAAGGCAAGAGCCAGTTGGAACGAAGTAACGACATAAGTGGACAGGTCCGCAAGCGCTGCAGCCGTAAAAATCGCCAGCTTTTGCTTGCCGGTTGTTTTCGCCAGCCATCTGTAGACGGAATAACCGACGATAGGACCGGCAATGGCCATCGAGAAAGCGTTTGCGCCGAGCGTGGTCAACCCGCCGTGGGCCAGCAGCAAAGCCTGGAACAGCAGGACGATGGAACCGAGCACGCTCATCGGCAAGGGGCCGAACATGACTGCGCCGAGCCCGGTTCCGGTCGGATGCGAACTGCTGCCGGTTACGGACGGAATCTTTAGCGCTGATAGCACGAAGGTAAATGCGGCGGCCAAGCCGAGCATGATTTTTAGTTCCGGCGCTTCTTTCGTGATGGTTCGCAAGCTGCGAAGCCCGGATGCAAAGAAGGGAACAAAAACCGCCCACCAGAAGATCGCCCAGCCCAAAGGCAGAAACCCTTCCATGATATGCATGGCATGGGCAGTCTGGGGCTCGTTCAACACGAAATACAGCGTAAAGCCGGAAATGAGCAATAGAGTACGAATTGAAAAACTTCGATAGACGTTTTTTCTTATATTCATGATTTGTCGTTCCTCCTGTTTATGTGATATTCCAATCAAAAAAGACCAATCCAACAGGATTGGTCAAGGGTACGTATCAATAGACGATACAATCCCTGATGATTGTCGTTTCATAGGGAGTACACCTCTTCTTTCCGCGAAGGTATTTGGGTGTGCATCCGATAGGTAGGTCTCCTGGCTCCCGGTTCATCGCGCCTCTCGTCTTCCCCGATTGTCGAGTGACATTTTGAGAGTAGCTTCCCGGATACAGTGGCGGGACCGCTCGGGATTTGCACCCGATTCCCTGTTACCCCTTGCATACGCAAGGGCACCTTACGGACTCTGGTATTCAGTTATATCTTGCATCTTTACTTTTATTAAGATTACTTCGAGTATATCATAAGGTGAAGTTCCTTTGAATAGAACCCATTCAACTTTTTGAACGGCAGAAAAAATCCGGGAACATTCGAAACCTTCCGATCGGAAAGCCCAGACAACCTCCAACCTTCCCGATCATGGTTTGTTTCCTGTTCTAGGCATTGGCGGTTTTATGCTGGGATTAAGTTTATTGATCCAAATCTTTCTATCTTTTTGTGCTGCAATTCATGATCTGGGAGCCACAAGAAGCGTAATCATCAAGACCCTTCAGCCGGTGATCACCATGTTGACCGCGATTACCATTAATTTTTGCGTCATGGTCATGCATTATCCGATCAGTCGATCCTTGCCATCCAACCGATGCTCGTTGCGTTATTTTCCGTACTATTCGGATTGTCGGAAAAAATAGGTTTGTTGGTACGATAGGGATTATCGTGATTGGTTCATAAAACTATGGTACTATAGAACATAATCCGCTAAGGATTCCAAGTGAGCCGACTGAAAGCGAGGCGGGTGCGCAATGCTGCGCATGCTGTGGAAAAATCCCGCATGGCAAATGTTCGTCATTGCATTGGCCACGGCGGCGATGGGGGAGCTGAAAGTCACCCCGTTCAACGAGGCAGGCTTCCGGATTGCATTGGGGAGCATCACGTTTTTGTTTCTGCTGCTGCTTTCCAAGAGCTTGTCCTACGTACGCATCGGAATATTGACGGGGCTTGTCGTGCTGCTGTTTCGCGTGCTGGAGGAACAGATGTTCAGGACTGGCGTCCCGATTGAAGCCAGCATCCTGAGGCATTTTCCGGCTTCGTTCTTCTATATTGTGTATGGCGTTCTCATGAGCTTGATCAAGCATAGGCTTGAGAATTTCTATCCGCTGCGGGTCGGTTTGTTGGTCACGTCGATCGACTTCATCTCCAATTCAACGGAGTTGCTGATTCGCAAGCTTCTGGCATACCCGACGGCATTCATGACAAGCGAGTGGATATTTTTGTTGGCGCTTGCAGTCGTGCGAAGCTTTTTCGTGATCGGCTTGTACAGCACGCTTATCCTCCGTGAGCTTCGGTTGGTGCACGCTGAGCAGAGAAAAAGAATGGAGCAGATGCTGACGATTGGCGCAGGCCTGTATGGGGAAGCCTTTCATTTGAAAAAGTCGATTGAAGCCACGGAAGACATTATGGCCAACAGCTATAAGCTGTATCAAACGCTGAAAGCCTCCGATTTGAAGGAAGAGGGCAATCAAGCGCTTCGAATCGCACAGGAAATTCATGAGGTCAAAAAAGACTCTCAGCGGATTCTGGCCGGTCTGATGAAGCTGTTCGACAAGGAAATCGGCGTGGATTTGCGTGTTGCGGAAATTGTCGAGCATGCGATCCGCGCGAATGAAAAGTATGGAGAGATGCTTGGCAAGGAGGTTGTGTTCCGTCGGGATATGGAAGCTGATTTTCCTACGGTGCACGAGATCCCCTTGCTCACGCTGCTTAATAATTTGCTGGTGAATGCGGTGGAAGCGATTGAAGGCAAGGGCGTTGTGACGGTCCGCGTTTTTCGGGTCTACGACGAAACGGTTTTTCAGGTGACGGATTCGGGACACGGAATACCGCGGGAGGTGCGGGAGATGATTTTTGAACCGGGATTTACGACCAAGTTTGATGAGCTCGGGGTGGCTTCAACGGGTATTGGCCTCTCTAACGTGCGGGATATCGTCAACGATTTTGGCGGAACCATTAAAGTTGAAGCAGGACCGAGGGGAAAGGGGAGCGCGTTTGAGGTTCGCTTGCCGACGGAAGTGATAAGATTGGAGGAATGACGATGCTGACCTTCTTCATAATTGACGATGATGCCGTAAGCAGGCGGATGCTGCAGTCCATTGTGGAAGACAGCGGGCTGGGGGAGGTGATCGGGGCGGCCGGCAGCGGCACGGAAGGGGTGGCCGAAGCTCTGCGCTCCAAACCGGATGTCGTGCTGATCGACCTGCTTATGGCCGATCAGGACGGAATTGAGTCGATTTCCCAGCTCCGGGCCCGCGGTTTCCAAGGCAAATTCGTGATGATCTCGCAGGTCGTCGACAAAGAGATGGTCGGTCAAGCGTATCAGATGGGCATCGAGTTTTTCATTCACAAGCCGATCAATAAGCTGGAAATCCAAGCGGTGCTGGAGAAAGTCAACGGGCAGCTGAAGCTGGACCGTTCACTCCTCGAAATCCGCAAATCTCTGGCGTTCCTCGAGCAGGATGAAGCGTCGGCCAAACCGGCTGCCAAAGAGCGGACCGTGCGGGATGTCGCATATCACCTGATGATGGACATGGGTATAACCGGGGAAAACGGGAGCAGGGATATTGTGGCGATTATGGAGCGCCTTGTCGAGAGGGGGGAACCGGAGCTGCCCTCTCTGCAGGAGCTTTATGAAGCGATTGCGGCCAAATCCAAGCTAGGCGACAAGGAAATCGCCAAGGAAAGCAAGGCGATCGAGCAGCGGATTCGGCGGACGGTGCTGGCGGCCTTGACTCACCTGGCCTCTTTGGGCTTGACCGATTACAGCAATCCCAAGTTCGAGTACTATGCGCCGATGTTCTTCGATTTTCAGGATGTGCGGCTCCGTATGAAGGAAATAGACGGAGAGGTTTCCTTAAGCAAGGCGAAGGTGAGCATCAAAAAGTTTCTGCAGGTGTTCTATTGGGAGCTGTCAAGCAAATTGAAAGGCTGAGAAGGGCTTGGAAGGGCGCATGCCGATTAGCTGTCGAGAAATCCCATCATCATGGGAATGAAGATCCATAGGGCTGGAGGGTATCTTCTGTAGAGACCTGGCCTTCGCCTTTGAAACCGGGAAAATACCGCAATTTCTAATCCCTGTTTTCCTGGTTTCAAGAGCGACGGAAGAAGATACCCCCCATCGGACCAAAAGACTTCATTTCATTCTTAGGGTTTCTCGACACTCTGTAGGGCGCAGGCCCTTCTTTTTTTGTTTTATCATCATGGGCGGTGTAGGATTCTATCGGATTGCGTAGGTCTGTCGCTATGATGTGAATATCATATTGAGGTAAAAGCGTTTGCAAGACGAGCTTTGACGAAAGGAGGGGAGTCCGTTGATTCAGTTTCGCCAAGTGAACAAGCACTATGGCCAGTTCCATGTGTTGAAGGACATCAATCTGGATGTCAAGCAGGGTGAAGTAGTGGTGATCATCGGTCCTTCCGGTTCGGGCAAGAGCACGCTGCTGCGCTGCATCAATCGTCTGGAGACGATCACCAGCGGCGAATTGACGGTGAACGGCATCGCCGTGAACGACAAGAAGACCGATATCAACAAGCTGCGCCGCGATTTCGGGATGGTGTTCCAGCACTTCAACCTGTACCCGCACAAGAAAGTCATCGACAACATCACGCTTGCTCCGATCAAGGTGCTTGGCGTCGATTCGAAGACCGCAAGGGAGACGGCGTTGTTCTATCTGGAAAAGGTGGGAATAGCCGAGAAGGCCGACGCTTATCCTTCACAGCTTTCCGGCGGGCAGCAGCAGCGTGTGGCGATTGCCCGCGGGTTGGCGATGAAACCGAAGATCATGCTGTTCGATGAGCCAACCTCGGCCCTGGATCCGGAGATGGTCGGCGAGGTGCTGGACGTCATGAAGACGTTGGCGAGGGAAGGCATGACGATGGTCGTCGTCACGCACGAGATGGGTTTCGCCAAGGAAGTAGCCGACCGCGTCATTTTTATGGATCAGGGCAGGATCGTGGAGGAATCCACTCCGGCCGAATTTTTCGCCAGTCCCCGTGAGGAACGCGCACGGGTATTTCTCAGCAGGGTTTTAAATCACTAAAACCATAAAATGATTAAAAAACAGGGGGTATACTTGCAATGAAAATGTTCAAACGATTGACCGGCATGGGTGTGATCCTTGCGCTTGCTGCAATGATGCTGTCCGCTTGCGGCCAGGGGGGAGGCTCTTCGAATTCGAACGCGGCGGGCAATACTGAAGCGCCCAAGGCGGAAGCGCCGAAAACCGAGACCGCAGCTCCTCAAGCAGGGTCGCTCGAGGAAATCAAGAAGCGCGGCAAGTTTGTCGCGGGCGTGAAGTATGACACGTTTCTCTTCGGATTCAAGAACCCGACCAGCGGCCAAGTAGAAGGCTTCGACGTCGATATGGCAAAGGCGATCGCGAAAAAGATTTTTGGCGACGAGACAAAGCTTGAGCTTAAGGAAGTCACATCGAAGACGCGGATTCCGATGCTGCAAAACGGCGATATCGACGCGATTATTGCGACGATGACAATTACCGATGAGCGCAAGCAGCAGGTCGATTTCTCCGATGTGTACTTCAAGGCGGGCCAATCTTTGTTGGTGAAGAAGGGCAGCCCAATCAAGTCGGTCACCGACATTAAAAAAGGCACGAAGGTTCTGGGCGCCAAAGGCTCTACATCGGTGAAGAACATTCGTGAGAAAGCTCCGGAAGCGACGGTGCTGGAGTTCGACAACTACCAGGACGCATTCGCCGCGCTGAAAGCAGGCCAGGGCGATGTGCTGACAACGGACAATGCCATCCTCTACGGTATGGCAAAGCAGGATCCGAACTTTGAGGTAGTCGGCGGCAACTTCACGGATGAGCCTTACGGCATTGCGGTGAAGAAGGGCGACACTGAGCTGCAGCAATTGATCAACGATGTGATCAAATCCATGCAGGAAAGCGGCGAATATGACAAGCTGTATGAA
The DNA here is from genome assembly GCF_035282765.1 of Ferviditalea candida. Taxonomy (GTDB): domain Bacteria; phylum Bacillota; class Bacilli; order Paenibacillales; family KCTC-25726; genus Ferviditalea; species Ferviditalea candida. The sequence goes on from NZ_JAYJLD010000024.1 coordinate 24,013, forward strand.
CAATGGATGGGCGTAAAGCCAAGCAAGTAAGCTGAGCGAGGGTTCCGGGATGGGCGGCGCGATTGTCCGCCCATCCCGTTTACTTCACGGAGAGGAGGTTGCCCGTGGTCGATGTTTCAATTTTGACGAAGTATTTCGACTTGTATATGAAGGGGTTGGGCCATGTCGTCGCAGCGAGCCTGCTGGCGATGGCAGGCAGCTTTGTGCTGGGGACGGTCATTGCAGTCTTCCGGATTTCGTCGCTTCGCGTGCTTAAGGCCATAGGCTTTGTTTACGTGGAAGTTATCCGCAACATTCCCTTGCTGCTGGTGGTCTACGGCTTCTACCTGCTCCCGCCGGTGTTCGGCTTAACGGCTGTAGACGGATTTACATCGGGCACACTCGGATTGACGGTGTATACGGCCGCATTCATTGCGGAGGCGGTGCGGGCCGGCATTATGTCGGTTTCGAAGGGACAGTCGGAAGCTGCGAGATCTTCAGGCATGACGTATATGCAGGCCATGTGGCACATCATACTGCCGCAGGCGATCCGCATCGTGATCCCGCCGATCGGCAACCAATTTTTGAACATTGTCAAGAACTCGGCGATTCTCGGTGTCGTGGCAGGCTTTGACCTGATGTATTACGCGGATATTATTGCGAGCGACACGTTTGTCACGTTCAGCCCGTACCTGTTTGTCGGGATGTTTTACCTCGTGCTCACCATACCGATCAGTATCGGCTTGAAGGTATTGGAGCGCCGACTGTCCCATTCCAAATAACTGCCGAACGGAGGTGAGCCGGTATGGATTTTGCCGGAGCATATGCATGGCCAAATATTAAATATATTCTGCAAGGGCTGTTTGTTACGCTGGAGGTTTCGCTGTACGCAATCACGTTGAGCTTCGTGCTTGGGAGCATTCTTGCTTCCATCCGCTACTCCAGGGTGCCGGGGATCTCGCACGCCGTGGGTCTTTGGGTGGAATCGATCCGGAATTTGCCGCTGCTGCTTATTATTTTCTTCGCCCATTTTGCCCTTCCGGAAGTGGGGCTCAAAATGAATGTGTTTGTGTCTACGGTGGTGGCACTGACGGTATTCGAGTCGGCGATGATCTCCGAGATCGTGCGCAGCGGACTGAATTCGATCGACAAGGGGCAGACGGAAGCGGGGCGCGCCTCGGGACTCACGTATCTGCAAACGCTGTGGCACATCGTGCTGCCTCAGGCGCTTCGCCGGATGGTGCCGCCTATGATCAGCCAGTTTATCGCCCTGCTGAAGGATACATCGCTGGCGGTTATCGTTGCCCTGCCGGAGCTCTTTCACAACATGAGCGTAGTGAAGAGTCAGAACGTAAATTATACGATGCCGATGTTTTTGCTGGTGGCCGTGCTGTACTTTACCGTGAATTTTTCATTGTCCCAGCTTACAAAACGGATGGAACTGAAGAGCTAGGGCTCGCTTATTTCATTGCGATACCTTAGCGAGTCCAATCCGCCGTCATGCAAAAGGCCGACCTCTCGGGTCGGCTTTTTGCGTGATGAGAAACCCTAAAAATGAAATGAAGTCTTTTTGTCGGGTGGGGGGTATCTTCTTCCGTCGCTCTTGAAACCAGGAAATGGGATTAGAAATTGCGGTATTTTCCCGGTTTCAAAGGCGAACGCCAAGTTTCTACAGAAGATACCCCCCAACCCTATGGATCTTCATTCCCATGATTATGGGGTTTCTCGACAGCCTAGGCCGACCTCTCGGGTCGGCTTTTTGCTGTAAAGAGGCTCGAAATGTCTTGATTCCCTATACATAAAGTCGGGCAGTCCAGTCACCAGAAAAATGGGAAGGGAACAGCCAATAAGGCAATGACAAGCAGATCAAACAAAACGAGGGGGATAACAAACGGGAAAAATGAGATGGTCGCTTTATGATTATCGTTCGTTTGAAGGGGTTGGAGATAAACGTGATGATGATCAACCTTTACAATTTTTCCGCGATAAACGCCATGAACGGTTGTGATCTCAACCAGTTTATCGAGATATTGTTGGCATATTTTGCGATTGGCAGCGGCATCCATTTGATTCACCCCCCTCATGTAAGGACATGTTATATGTTATGTTCGTTCATGAGTGAAAGTGTGGGTGAAGGGGAACAGGAACTTTAAGTATGTCCTCAGATTCGCGATTTAGTTGAGACGTCTCTAAACTAAAAAAGGTCCAGACGCGGTTACGGCCTCGCGGAACTGGAGAATTTATATATAAGTAAAAATTGACAGGAAGTGACCATAATGATCGAAGTGGCTGCAGCCATCATCGAGAACGGGCAAGGGCAAATCCTGATCGCCAGAAGGAAAAAGGGCAAATCCCAAGAAGGGCTGTGTGAATTCCCCGGCGGCAAGCTTCCTATCGTTTTTTGGTCGCTATTAGACAAATATAAGATGGTGATCCTCAAACCCTCGAACGGATTCGGGGGGAGCAGGGGTCATTCAAGTCGCTTCAAAGGGGAACGGCAAATATGAAGTGCATGCCGGCACACTCAAGAGCACGATCGATGGAAGGAATGAAGCGTACTCTTATGTTCATAGCAAGACAAGAGGAAGGGCCTATATCGTTCAGCAAAAAATCCATTTAGCCAAAGTGGGCGGCAGGCCGTTTGATGTACGGGTCATGGTTCAGAGAAAAAGAAACTCGTCTGTATGGGTCGTCACAGGCAAGCTGGCCAAAATTGCCGGACCGGGGTACATTATTACGAATACGGCGAGGAGCAAAGGGCGGGTTGAACAGTTAGCCACGGCCATTCGCAAGTATTATGGATATTTAAATACGGTCGGACTGGATATGGGGGTGGATGTAAACGGCCGGGTTTGGATTATTGAGACGAACTTTGCACCGATGATCTCGTTATTTTATCGTTTGAGAGATAAAACCATGTACAGGCGGATCCAATCGTATTCCAGAGGTTAAAAACGACATGCGGATCAGCATCCGAAGCACCCGCTCAGGTGCTTTATTCTTTTGCGGGGAATCGATATTTGAAACCCCTGACGGTTTGCAATATTATTTCGACGAAACAAAGCATCCCGTATGCGCGTCTAATGAAAAATCGATTTTTCGGTGAAAGGAATGGCAAAGATGCGGTACACATGTTCAGTTCTGCTGCTCGTTGTCTTGACGATCATGCCGGGAACCATATGGGCAGCGACCCCGCAGCCGACTGTCGCATCCGGGATAGCGGTTCAGCTTGACGGCATCAAATTGCAGTTTAGAGTTGCGCCTATTCTCGAAAAAGGCACAACCTTGGCGCCGATGCGCGAAATTTTCGAGGCTCATGGCGCAAGCATCGCCAAATGGGACAACCGGACGAAAACGGTAACGGCTGTGAAGAATCAAAGGGAAATCATCTATACGATCGGACGTACCGAGGCGATCATCAATGGCGGAACGTATGCTTTCTCTTCTGTTCCGGGAAGGCTCGTGAACGGGAGCGTGCTTATTCCGCTGCGGTTCATCAGTGAATCGCTCGGGGCCACGGTGGAATACGACGTCAAGTCGCGCACCGTTATGATCCGAGGAGCGGAGCGTGATTGGGGATCGGCTTCTCCGGAAGTATTTGCCGGGTATCGACTGACGCTGCCTTACCAGCGGATGATGCAGCATGCGCCTTATTTTCTTTCCTATGTACGTCAGAACCAGACGCGGGACTCGTTCGTATTTTTCGGAGATTCAACGACATGGGGATCGTACCTGGGGAGAACGCAAACCTTGCCTTATCTGTTCGGGCAGCGGACGGGGCATAACAGTTACAATCTGGGAGTGCCCGGATTTACCTCCAGCCACATGGTGCCTTTCCTGAAGTATGCTTTGCGGGACATTAGGCAGCCGACGGTTGTGGTCGAACTGCAAACATTCTGGGGGGCTTCGCAGGATTTTACGGGGCTGAGCGAGCTGCTGAAGGGTACGATCCCGGATTATTCGGCCGCTCTCGCTTATCTTCGAAAAGATATGAGCCGGGACGATGAAACGATGACTCCGCCTTATGCGGACTACTCCTCGCAATCGAAGGAAAGAATCGCGGCCAGTATTGGGCGGGGGAAATCGTTATTTTCGCCGAAGAAAACGATGGATGACGAACTGAATCGGAGGTTGACGGAACTGCGTGATTTCATTGCCAACCGGCCGGATCAGTCGTTTGCTCTGTATGTGCCGCCCTACCAAACGGCGGAAATCTACAAGTATACGGATCTAACCCCGGCAGGTCTCGAAGCGTATGTGAACCAGATGAAGACGGTGTTCGACGGCATGTCAAATGTCCGCTTTGCGGATTTCAACAGGCTGGTAGCGGGGTGGCAGCAGGCTGATTTTGTCGACTGGCTTTATCTTTCGGCAGCGGGTGAGCGGAAGTTCGCCGAGCGAATGCAGAAGTGGTTGTCGGAATCGTGAAAGAGTAGCTTTTTTGCCGCAACATGGTAGTCGATCTTTAACAAATCCACTCAGTCAATGATAAGCGCTAAGCAAGACTTACCAACCGGAGGAAATGGCCGTCGGCGCCGGCACGGTGCTCGATCCGGAAACCGCCCGAATTGCCATTCTGGCAGGGGTTCAATATGTAGTCAGTCCATTCCTGAATTTTGACACCGTCAAACTGTGCAATCGATACCAAATTCCGGTTATGCCGGGGGCTATGACGATTCAAGAGGTGGTATTGGCAATGGAAGCAGGGGCCGATATCGTGAAAGTATTCCCGGGCGAGGCCTTTGGACCTTCGTTTATCAAAGCGATAAAAGGTCCGCTGCCGCAGGCGCCGCTCATGCCGACCGGAGGGGTAAGCTTGGACCGCATTCGTAGCAGCTGATGCTGATAAAAGCGGCTTTCAATCAAGGAGAAATGAAATTCACGGATCACGATGAATATGATTATTTCTGGCTTATAAATACCATCGGAAGAGAGGCCGCGTGTCAGGTCTCTTTTTTGCGTATTGACTAATTCATTATCCAAAAATTATACTTGCATTGTCATCTTGGGACCGGAGGAGAGCATATAACTTGCAGGAACGATCCGTGCTATTGAAGCTGTTTGGCGTATCTTTGCTCTGGGGTTTTAACTATGTGGCCAGCGCTTATATGCTGCGCGACTTTTCCCCGATTTTTTTATCGTTTGTGCGATTGGTCGTGATGTCTCTTTTCTTGTTGTCCGTGGCCGCAGTCCACAGAAATTTGAAACGCCCCACCAAACGGGAGTGGATGCTTCTGCTGTATGCCGGCGTCTTCGGTACGCTGTTCAATCAATTTTTTTATTTTACCGGCTTGCAATATTCAACGGCGGGCAATGCCGCGCTCATCATCGCTTTATCGCCGATTGCCACGACCTTGCTTTCCCGTCTTTTTCTTAAAGAAGCGCTCACCTGGATGAGAGTTGCGGGTGCTCTGGTTGCCTTTTTTGGGGTAGGGGGGATTGTGCTTTACGGCGGGGCGGCATTCGGCATTTCCAAGGGCGATGTGTATTTATTTCTTTCGATGCTGGGAATGTCGATCGGTTTGTTATTTGTTCGTAAGCTGACGGTTGCCATGTCCTCGTATGAGGTCACCATTTATTCGACCCTGATCGGGACGATGCTGATGATGCCCACAGCTGCGTGGGAGGCCTCCCGCGGGCAGTTTCATGCAAGTCATCACGCATTGACTTGGCTGCTGCTGATCACTGTGGCTGTCATCGGTCAAGGGTTGGCGGGCTTTTGGTGGAATCAAGGCATTGCCGTCGTTGGGCCGTCCACGAGCTCCATGTTCATGAATATACCGCCGTTTATTGCGGTTCTTGTAGGCTTCTTGGTATTGGGCGACCCGATTCACCTCGCGCAAATCGCCGGCGGTTTTTTGATCCTCATTGGAGTTGCCGTTTCCAATATGAAGCGCTCAAATTTCAGAGGGATCAATAATCAGTCTATTTGAAACGGACATTGATGAAGCGCCTTTTTCGGGAAAAGAGGGATCTCATGATACAAGAAACCATTCGTGTGCTGAATAAACATAATATGATCAACGCTTTGACCGCATTCATGTTTACGACGACAGGGCCGCTGGCGATTATGCTGAGCGTCGGGACACAAGGCGGGCTTAACGGATCGGATATCTCCTCATGGATTTTTGCCGGTTATGCCTTGGGCGGAGTGATCTCCGTTCTATTCAGTTATCTGTATAAAATGCCGATTACCTTTGCCTGGACCATACCTGGAGCCATGCTACTCTTGTATTCGCTGGATCATCTCCGATTCCGGGAGGTTGTCGGGGCTTACATCGCCTCCGGAGTTTTGATAACGGTGCTGGGCTTGACGGGCTGGATGAAGGTGCTGATGGACAAACTGCCCTTTCCGATCGTGATGGGGATGATCGGCGGCCTGTTTTTGCCCTACGGATTGAAAATTATTTATGCGTTCCAGGAGGCGTTCTGGAATTCCCTCGCCGTCCTGGGCGCCTATATTTTGCTGTCTATGTTTCCGCGGTGGGCCGCATTGATCCCCCCGGTTTTCGGGGCGTTGGTCGCCGGATTCGTGATGTCCTTGATCACGGGAAACTTTCATCTCCGGCAGCTGCCCGCCAGCCCGTTCGTTCATCCGAACCTGTACCTGCCCGTATTTTCCTGGCAAGCGATGCTGGAGCTGGTCATTCCGTTGACCATTACCGTCATCGGCATTCAGAATGCGCAGGGGTTCGCGGTATTGAAGATGAACGGCTATGAGCCTCCGGTGAATGCCTCGACGACCGTATGCGGGGTCGGGTTCGTATTCTTCGGGCTCTTCGGCTCCGTGCCGGCATGCGTCACCGGACCGGTCAATGCGATCCTCAACAACAGCGGCACGAAAGAAACCCGTTACGCTGGAGGCATTCTGTTCGGCCTTTTGTCCTTCCTGTTCGGTGTTTTCTCACCGGTTGTCGTCGCTTTAACCTCCGCTCTGCCCGCCGCTTTTATCGGCATGCTGGGCGGCTTGGCGCTGATTCAGGTATTGCGCAGCTCGATGGTGGAGGCTTTTTCTTCCCGTCTCAGTTTGGGCGCTTTGACAACTTTCATGGTGACCGTTTCCAATGTCGCGATCTTTCATATCGGCTCGGCTTTTTGGGGACTTCTGTTCGGTCTGGGCGTTTCCCGGTTGTTTGAGCGGGATGGACTGAAGATTTAATTCCGCAGCTGGTTTCCCGCGACTTAATAAATGATCCTGCAACAGATCAAGAGGTCTGCTGAAGGGTCATCTTGCTTTGCGGGATGCAGTGAGAATTATCACTGAAACATCGTTAATTTTTTCTTATAATTCAAATTGACACAAAGTATTCCCTATCTTAAAATACCTAGTAGGGTATTTTTAATAAAGGAGGAACAACAATGTCCAATCATTACAAGGTCGTCATTGTCGGAGCAGGTACTGCTGGAATCAGCGTAGCCGCACGCTTGGTGAGAGAGTCGAAAGCGCTTAAAAATGAAATTGCCATTATTGATCCTGCGCAAAAACACTACTATCAGCCGCTTTGGACGCTGGTCGGAGCGGGAGTGGCCAAAAAGGAACAGACTGAAAGAGACACGGAATCTTTAATACCGGAAGGCGTGGAATGGATTCAGGAATCCGTCACCCAGTTTGATCCGGAAAACAATGTAGTAAAAACCGCAGCCGGCAGCGAGATTTCTTACGATTATTTAGTGGTGGCTGCAGGCATCCAAGTCAATTGGGATGGCGTCAAAGGCCTTAAAGAAGCGATTGGCCATGACGGGGTTGTAAGCAATTATTCGTATGATTATACCGATAAAACCTGGGAGGCGCTGCGCAATTTTAAAGGCGGCAATGCCATCTTCACTCAGCCGAGCACTCCGATTAAATGCGGCGGGGCTCCGCAAAAAATCATGTATTTGGCCGACGATCATTTCAGCAGATCGGGCGTTCGCGGGAAATCCGAGGTACATTTCTACTCTGCTGCCGGCAATATTTTTGCGGTGGATAAGTATGCGAAAACTCTGAATGAGGTCATTAAACGCAAAAAAATTCAAACCCATTATCAACGGGATCTTATTGAAATTCGTCCGGACAAAAAAGAAGCCGTTTTCAAAATCATGGGCACCAATGATACTGAGACCGTCAATTATGAGATGATTCACGTAACGCCACCTATGGGACCGCTTGATTTCATCAAAAATAGTCCGATCGCCGATCAAGCCGGATGGGTGGATGTCGATGCCAAAACACTGCAGCATAAGCGCTACAGCAATATTTTTGCAATCGGCGATGCCTCGAACCTTCCGACGTCCAAAACAGGCGCCGCCATTCGCAAGCAAGCCCCGGTTTTGGTGCAAAATCTGCTTTCCGACATGAAGGGCAATCCGTTAACCGCCGAATATGACGGATATACCTCCTGTCCGCTGGTGACAGGTTACGGCCGCCTTGTACTCGCAGAATTTGATTACGCGAAAAATCCGCAGGAATCATTTCCGTTTGATCAATCTAAAGAAAGATACAGCATGTATGTTCTGAAAAAGGACTTTTTGCCGGTCATCTATTGGGATGGCATGCTGAAAGGCTTAATGTAAGCGGCTTTGAATTTCAAAAGGAAGGGAGTCGAAATAACAGTGAATACCGCAACGAGGGAATTCGAATGGCTGGATAAGCTGTCTGAGCCGGAAATTCAGGAATCGCTGACAGAGCTGATCGGGAAATTGCCGAAAATTAAAGAAGCCATGACTGCTGTTGAAAATGGTGTGGATTTTCTCCGCGAAGCCTCTCAGGACCCATTGGTCGGTGAACAGTGGGATCGCCTGACAAGCGCACTGAACGTGAATGAAGATACGCTGAAAAACCTGGTTGCGCTGCTTGATAAATTGCCGTTTCTTGTGAGAATGGCGAATTTGTTGGAGCAAAGCGTCGGGTTTGTCGAAGCGGTCATGAATGATAAGCAATCCGTAAACGATCTTACAGAGGGACTTAAAGACAATGCCCGGGTCATTACGGATCAAGTGCAAAAAGGATACTCCTTATTGCGGGATGTGCAAGCACGGGCGGTAAGCAATCAACAGCAGCAAATCTCTATATTTACCGTGTTGAAATGGATGAGGGAACCGTCCGTACAAAATATTCTGCGTTACGCTCAAGCTTTTATTCAGGTTCTTAACGAAAATAATCGGAAAGCCTAATTACTTAGGGCTCGCGATGAAATTAGCGGAAGTTATTTCATTGCGAGCCCTCAATCTTCAAAGGACTCCTTAGATATTGAAAAAAACTGTACTTTTGCAGTTTTGAAAGCTTGCTGCACCGCAAGTCAAATGAGCAAGCGCAAGCTCCGCTTATTCCTCGAACGGCCAGGAGGGCAGCATGCTTCGCAGCGGTTTGTCCTGCCGGTATCCAAGCGCGTATTCGGCCTGCATGATGGTGTGAATTTGACTGGTTCCCTCATAAATCACAGGCGCTTTGGCATTGCGCAGATACCTTTCCACCGGATATTCGTTGGAAAAGCCGTAGGCGCCGTGAATTTGCACCGCATCGTTGGCCGATTGAAAGGCAACGTCAGTGGCATACCATTTGGCCAGCGAGGTTTCCTTCGTGCTCCGCTTGCCTTCGTTTTTTAGGCTGCCTGCCTTATATACGAGCAATCTGGAGGTTTCCAGTCCGAGCACCATCTTGGCGATCATTTGCTGTACGAGCTGATGCTTGCCGATTTCCTTGCCAAAGGTTTTTCTTTCATGACAGTAGCGCAGGCTCGCTTCAAGAGAGGCCATCGTGGTGCCGCAAGCGCCCGCAGCCACGGTGAAGCGTCCGCTGTCCAGCGCAGACATGGCGATTTTGAAGCCTTCGCCTTCCTCGCCGAGAAGGTTTTCCTTGGGAACTCTCACATCCTCCAGAAACATCTCTCCGGTATTGCCGGCGCGAATGCCCAGCTTTCCTTTGATCGCTCTCGTTTGCACTCCGGGCATGGTCCTTTCCACGATAAATGCGGAGATGCCCTTATGCTTTTTCTCCGGATCGGTATAGGCAAAAACCAGAAAGTGATCGGCCACATCGCAAAGCGAAATCCAAGTTTTTTGCCCGTTCAGGATGTAATCGACGCCGTCTTTTCTCGCGGTGGATTTCATGGCGGCCACATCGGAGCCCGCATCCGGTTCCGTCAGCCCGAAAGCGCCGATCTTTTCTCCTTTAGCCTGGGGCACCAGAAACTTTTGCTTTTGTTCTTCCGTTCCCCACTGTAGCAGCGTCATGCTGTTTAATCCGGTATGCACGGAAACGGCCGTGCGAAAAGCCGTATCCCCCCGTTCCAGCTCCTCGCAAACAATGGCTAGGGTATTGTAATCCATGCCGCTGCCGCCATAGCGTTCCGGAATGCACACGCCCATCAAATCAAGCTCGGCGAGCCGGTCCAGGATGCCGGTCTCGAAATGCTGTTTTTCGTCCCACTCTTTGATATAGGGCATGATCTCCTTGTCGACAAAGCTTCTTACCATCTTTTGCACCATTTCTTGTTCCTCGGTCAGATGAAAATTCATCATTGCAATGCCTCCCATTGATTTATTAGTTTAGATATCCCCGTTGCTTCGCATGGCTTCGATTTCTTCCTCGGCATACCCCAACTCGGACAATACCTCCCGTGTATGTTCGCTGTACAAGGGGGGATGCCTTCTCATCGATACGGGGGTTTTGGATAATTTCAACGGACTGCCCGCCATGCGAATGCTTCCCGCCGTCGGGTGCTCCATTTCGAACAGCATCTCTCTCGCCGCTGTTTGCGGATCGTCAAAGAGGCTTTTCATGTCGTTGATCGGACCGTTTGGAACGTCGGCGATCCGGAGGATGCGGCTCCATTCCTCAGCGGTCTTTTGCTTTAGGCGTTCGGAAATGATGCGCACCAACTCGTTTTTGTTATGGAGGCGGTCCGCATTCGTTCGGAATTTTTCATTATTGGACAGCTCCGGCATGCCGATCGCTTCGGCAAACCGGACGAACTGCCTGTCGTTCCCGACAGCGACGACCATATCACGATCCTGGGCAGTGAATACCTGGTACGGGACGATGTTGGGATGCTGGTTTCCCAAACGTTGGGGAATTTCCCCGGTCATCAAATAATTGCTGGCCGTATTGATAAGTGAGGAAACGGCTGAATCGAATAAGGCCATGTCCAGGTGTTGGCCTTCGCCGGATTGATTTCTTTCCTGCAATGCGGCCAAAATGCCGATGGCCGTGTACAAGCCGGTCATTATGTCGACAATGGCTACGCCAACCTTCAGAGGTCCGGAGCGTTCATCTCCCGTAATGCTCATCAAGCCGCCCATAGCCTGGATAATGTAATCATAGCCCGGGAGATCCTTGTATGGTCCGTTCGACCCGAAGCCGGTGATCGAAGCGAGGATAATCCGGGGATTAAGCCGCTTCATGGCTTCATAACCCAATCCGAATCTCTCCAACGTGCCGGTTTTGAAATTTTCGATCACGATATCCGATTGCACAATGAGCTTCTCGATGACTTCCTTGCCGCAGGGGCTTTTTAAATTGACGCTAATTGCCCGTTTATTCCGGTTCGTGCACAAGTAATAAGCGCTTTCATTATTCTTGAAAGGCGGCCCCCAGAATCTCGTATCATCCTTGGTTTGAGTGCCCTCCACCTTGATGACTTCCGCCCCGAGATCGCCTAAAATCATGGAGCAAAAGGGCCCGGAAAGGACTCTTGATAATTCGAGAACACGAATACCATCCAACGCGCCCGCCATTTCATCATCCCCTTTGAAAATAAAATAAGCCAACCAAACGAGAAGAACGGAATTCTCATTTGACCGGCTGTTGATCTGCGTTCGTCTTCCGGCTAAGGAGATCGGACAAATCTACACAGTCAATATAGGGCTTTATTAAATTTAATGATAGCAGTGTCTGTTAATTAATGTCAATACCTGAATGGGACTTAGCCGGAAGTTTATGCGTTTAATTAATAGAATGAAGTAAAATGACATCTTAATGTTATATAATATTACTTATGCAGGATGTACAGTCTTACTGAGGGGAGGGGTTTCCATGGTCGGTATAGAGACCCTGATCAACTTGATCCATAAGCCCGTTCACCAAGAAAGAGCGGAATCCATCCTGGCTCAATCGGATGCTTTAATATTATGAATGTCTCCATACAGGTAAACGGTGAATTTGCGACAACTGTCATGGAGCTTTCCTGCAGATTGGATGTCGAGACAGGCAAGTTGGTGCAAGAGGTACGGGAGATCGATCATGTGCTTGCGGCAGAATTGAAATAATTCAATAGAATAGATAAGTTTCTGACTTTCACTGCCTCTTAAGCGGTCGCTCATTATTGAGTCGGCCCCGCCGGAGGTTTTTTTATATGTTATGCAAAAACCACTCGGTTTTCCCGCAAAAAAAAATTGTATTGACTTTTACTGCTATCCCTTCATAAAATGTATATATAGAGAACTAAATTCACTATTTATATAAAACATATCGCTTACATTTTGTTCCAGGGAAGCCAATCTTAGAAACGAGGTGCTGGAAGATGGCCGAAGCTCATGACTTCATGAAAAGCAAAGAAGTGCGGGACTTTAACGAGGAGATTGCCAAATACCACTTGGGCCCTTTGTGGAGTGCGATTCCTGATCTCATGCACAGGGAACCCGCCCCCCAAGCTGTGCCTTATTTGTGGAAGCGGGAGACCCTCCATGCCAAGCTGATGGATGCCCGCGAAATTTTCACGTCTGAACGCGGCGGGGAACGAAGAGCGATTTATTTGCAAAATCCCGGATTGACCTATCGTCAGCCTTGGGGATGCCGAACTGGGCTTGGCATGAGCACGCCGCTCTTGAGGATTCTTTCCTGTTCTCGGTAAGCGATATTCCGATTATGGAAAAGTTCGGGGTTCAGCGCGAGGAAAGCTTTGCACGAAATCAAGGCTATCAAGAAGTGAAGGATGAGTTTAAGCCGCTCATTCCATGATCCAACAATTACCGGGGGGAGATTCTAATATGACGAATGTAAAAAAAGCTCCGTTTGTAATCGTAGGCGGCGGCATTGGCGGTCTTGCGGCAGCTTTGGGTCTTGCGGAAACCGGACGCGAATCGTATGTTTTGGAACGGGCGCCCGAGTTTGGCGAAGTGGGTGCGGGTATTCAGCTGGCCCCCAATGGTACGGCTGTTTTGGAAAGACTGGGAGTCATGGATGAAATCCGCAAATTCGCGGTTTTTCCGAAACGTCTGGTTCTGATGGATGCGTTTACCGGAAAGGAATTAACCGCTCTTGATTTGGGAGAGGCCTTCCTCAAGCGGTATGGCCATCCTTACATTGTGCTGCATCGCGCCGATTTGCACAAAGTGCTTTATGAAGCTTGTGAAGCGAAGGGCGGCATTACCATGCTGACGAACAGTGAAGTGGAAAAGGTTGAGGATTTGGGGGATCGGGCTCAAGTTACTTTGACGGACGGAACTATTTATGAAACCGATGCAGTGATCGGGGCCGATGGGATTCATTCCAAAACGCGCAAATTGGTCAGCGATGATCATCCGGTTTGCTCGCAGTATGTGGCCTACCGCGGTACGATTCCGATGGAAGAGGTCGTCGAGACGGCGGGAACGGATCCGGACGATGTGATCATGTGGATCGGCCCCCACCTTCACCTTGTTCAATACCCGGTTCGCCGCGGAGAGCTGTACAATCAGGTCGTGGTATTCAAAAGCTTTAAATATAAATCGGGTGCGGATGACTGGAAAGCCAATGATTGGGGTACACCGGAAGAGATGGACGAACGTTTTGCAAATGCTTGCTCTTATGTACAGCGTGCCGTTTCCTTTATCTCCCGTCAATTCCGCTGGGCGATGTGGGACCGCACTCCGATCTCCAATTGGACAAACGGCCGCGTAACCTTGCTTGGCGACGCAGCGCATCCGATGTTGCAGTATATGGCCCAAGGCGGCATTGCAGCGTTGGAGGATGTCGCTCACTTAACGAATATGATCCATAAATATGGCGATGATTATGCTACTGCCTTCAAGGAATACCAAGCGGACAGGATTCCGCGCTCGGCGAGCGTTCAGACCAATGCCCGCCTATGGGGAGAGATCATCCACGCGGCTGATCCGATTGCAATTTTATTGCGCAACAGCATTTTCTCCCGGCGCGACAGTTTTGACGTCAGCCACGTAGATTGGCTCTATTCCAAACGTTATCCAGATTTGTCGCCGCTCAAGTCGAGCAGGTAAGCTGCAATTAAATAGCTGCGTAAAAAAGATCGTGAACCTGCTGCCGGTTTGGTCAGTTCGTTCACGATCTTTTCTTTTGTTTCGTGCAGCATTGCGACCATCACGGCCTTTACGGTATTTGGGAAAGGAACGCCAACTGAGTTACGGCTCAGCTGGCTTTTTTTCGAATTTCGATATTTTTTGATTGGGAAAGGAAGGAATTACAGGTCGATTTCTCGAAATTTTTGTCATATCAAAACTTTACCAAAAAAAGCTGGGGAAGGTACGTAAGATGAAATATAAAACAAGGCTGTACTTGGGATTTGGGTCGGTTGTATTGCTAATGACGGTTTTGCTGAGCGTTGCTATGAATATACTGAACGGCATGGACCGGGATATGAACGAAATCGTCAGCAACCGGTACGAGAAAGTGAAGCTGGCTACCGTGATTCGATATGAAAGCAATAATATGGGTACGGGTTTAATTAATTTATTAATAGAAAATAATCCTGACAGGATGGAGCAGAATATTGATTTCATTCAAAAATCAAGACATAATGCTGAGGCGGCGCTGGACACGCTGGCGGAGAGTGTTACCCAGGATCGTGCCAAGCAATTGATTACCGATTTAAAGCTGCTGAACAATACACATGCACAGGTCGAAAGACAAATCGTGGAATTGGCCAAAGCGGGCAAAAGAGCGGAGGCGTTGCAAAAATTCACTGATTCTCAGCAGATCCGATCCGATTTATATCAAACCATTGAAGAATTGAAGAGTTATCAAGAAAAACAGATGGACACCGCACTTCTTCAATCGAATGAATCCTATCATCAAGCTGCCAATATTTTTGTCGCTTTGGTGATTGCAGCCCTGCTGATCGGGGCGGGGATTACAATTTGGGTGATACAGAGCATCGTGGGCAATCTGAACAAGATTACATCTGTCATTGCGAGTACGGCTGATGGCCCGACTGATAAATTTCCCCGGGTGGAGCTTGTATCAGGAGATGAAATCGGGGAAATTGCCGCAGCCTTTAATAATATGGCACAGAAGCTGGAAGAACACGCCGAGCAGGAAAAACAATTTAACCACACGATTCAGGAACAAAGCTGGTTGAAAACAAAGCTTGCAGAGATTACGACCATGTACCAAGGGGTTCAGGATTTGCATACCTTGGCGCAATTATTTATTACGAGGGTAACGCCTCTGGTTGCTGCAGGCTACGGTGTTTTCTACATCAAACAGGGAGAGGGCGATCAGCGTCGCCTTTCCAAATTGGCGTCCTATGCAGACAATGGCCAG
The DNA here is from genome assembly GCF_035282765.1 of Ferviditalea candida. Taxonomy (GTDB): domain Bacteria; phylum Bacillota; class Bacilli; order Paenibacillales; family KCTC-25726; genus Ferviditalea; species Ferviditalea candida. The sequence continues at coordinate 39,470 of NZ_JAYJLD010000024.1, forward strand.
CAAGTCGGCACGGACGGATTTCGGTATGGAGAAGGTCTTGTCGGACAATGCGCGTCTGAGAACAGGATGATTCTGCTTCGGCATGTTCCCGAAAACTATATTCAAATCAGCTCCGGTCTCGGAACGGCAGCACCCAATGCGATATTGATTCTGCCGGTAGAATTTGAGAATGAGGTGCTGGCGGTGGTTGAATTCGCGTCGTTTGAATCCTTCAGCCCTTTGCACGAGGCACTTCTTCAACAGATTGTCGGCAATCTCGGAGTTACGATCAAAAGCATCGCCTACCACATGCGGGTGGAAAAATTGCTGCAGAAATCGCAAACCTTGACGGAAGAGCTTCAGAGTCAATCCGAGGAACTTCAATTACAGCAGGAAGAATTGAAAAGCATTAATGAAAAACTGGAAGAGCAAAATCAAAATTCCGAACTGAAAACCAGGGAATTGGAAAAAGTAAAGGTTGAGCTTGAAGAGAATGCTCGGCAGCTGGCATTAAGTTCACAATATAAATCTGAATTTCTTGCCAACATGTCCCATGAATTGCGAACGCCGCTCAACAGTCTGCTGATTTTGGCGCAAATGCTGTTCGAAAACACGGAAGGAAACCTCACACCCAAACAATTAGAGTATGTCAACACCATCTTCTCTTCCGGGAACGATCTGTTGAATTTGATCAACCATGTTTTGGATTTATCCAAAGTGGAAGCAGGAAAGATGGATATAAATCTGGAGGAAGTTGCACTTTCCGATGTAGCGGTGTTTGCAGAACGTCATTTCCTGCCCATTGCTGGTGAAAAAGGAATTCAATATGAGATTCGGCTGGATCCTGATCTCCCGGAAACATTTCGCACCGACGTGTACCGTTTGCAGCAAATCCTGATCAATTTGCTGTCAAATGCCTTTAAGTTTACCGACCGGGGACAAGTCCTTCTCCATATTCATAAAGCGGGCAACGAGATCTTGGCCGATCGGCATATCGGTCATATCAGCGAAAATTCAGAGGGAATAATTGCTTTTTCCGTTGCCGATACGGGGATAGGAATTCCCAAAGCGAAACAAAGCCTTATATTTGAAGCGTTCCAGCAAGCCGATGGAACAACCAGCAGAAAATATGGGGGTACAGGCTTGGGGCTGGCCATCTGCAGGGCAACCGCCGAACTGTTGGGCGGGTTTGTTGATCTTTATAGTATTGAAGGCAAGGGCAGCACCTTTACGCTTTATTTGCCGATTTCAATTTCCGGAGCGGAAACTGAAAGCCGAATCTCAGCTGCTGAGGCTGCAGCCGGGCTTCTTGAAGAGCTCCCGCCTCCCGCCGTGCATCCGGATCCGTTCAAAGGAAAAAAAATATTGGTTGTAGACGATGATATGCGCAATGTTTTCGCCTTGACTACCGCGTTGGAGCGTCATCATATGCAGGTTGTGTTTGCGGAAAACGGGAGGGAAGGAATTGAGACACTGATGAATCATCCGGATATCGATCTGATCCTGATGGATATCATGATGCCTGAACTGGATGGGTATGAGGCGATGCGCGCCATTCGCAAAATTCCCGAATATCGAAGCTTGCCGATCATCGCGCTGACGGCAAAGGCGATGAAGACAGACAGGGATAAATGCATTGATGCGGGGGCATCCGATTATATCAGCAAACCGATCAATTTGAACCAGCTGTTTTCACTTTTGCAAGTATGGTTGTATAAATAGGTGGGAACTCATATGTACGAACAACTGAACAATTTGTGGGAGAATACGCTGGAAGAATGCGGCGAGGTTGAAAAAATTGAGATCCAGCTTTTGCTGGAAGGCATTTTCCGGCGATACGGATTTGATTTTCGAGACTATTCCTTTTCCTTCATCAGGCGGAGAGTTTGGCATCGTATTCGGATCGAAAAGTTAATCGGCATATCCGATTTGCAGGCAAAGGTGCTGCATGACCCCCGACTTATGGAGAAATTATTTTCGGATTTTTCAATTCATGTTACTGAAATGTTTCGCGATCCGGGTTTTTTTCAAGCCTTTCGAAACAAGGTCGTTCCACTGTTGAGAGACCTTCCTTTTATCCGGATTTGGCATGCGGGATGCTCTACGGGTGAGGAGGTTTACTCCATGGCTATTCTTTTGCATGAGGAGGGACTATTCCATAAGACGAGTATCTATGCGACAGATATGAATGAAAACTTTTTGAAAAAGGCGGAAACGGGCGTTTTTCCTTTGGAACGGATGCAGGAATTTACCAAAAATTATCTTGCTGCGGGGGGCACTAGGAGTTTTTCCGAATACTATACGGTTAAACATGAGAGTGTTGTGTTTCATGCGTTTCTTAGGGAAAATACCGTTTTTGCCCAACACAATCTGGTGACGGATCGTTCATTTAATGAATTTCATGTCATCGTCTGCAGAAATGTAATGATTTATTTCAGTAAACCTTTGCAAAATCATGTTCACGCATTGTTGTACGATAGTCTCGGTTTGTCGGGGATTCTGGGGCTTGGGAATAAAGAAGCGATTGCCTTTACCTCCCGCTCCCACTGTTATGAAGAGATTGATTCTTCGGAAAGGCTGTACAGCAAGATTAAATAGCTTGGAAAAAGCGGTGGAACAAAATACATAGGGGAATGTGGACAATGATGCAGGAGCAGAAAACAAACATTTTGATCGTGGATGATAATCCCAAAAATTTGCTTGCATTGGAAGCGGTTCTTGCCTCACCCCAATATAATCTGGTTAGGGCGAATTCCGGCTTGGAGGCGCTCAAGCATATCCTGCAAAACGACTTTGCCATTATTTTATTAGATGTGCAAATGCCGGGATTAAACGGCTTTGAAACTGCCAAGCTCATCAAGAAAAGAAAGATATCGACACATGTTCCGATTATTTTTATTACCGCGATCAGCCAAGCGCCTGATCATGTCATGCAAGGTTACTCTGTCGGCGCAATTGACTATATTTTCAAACCATTCGATCCGGAAACACTGCGATCAAAGGTTGAAGGTTTCGTAAAAATCCACCAATATCGCGAACAAATCAAGTTTCAAGGCGAATTGCTGCGGCAGCAAGCGTTAGAACTTCAAAAGACCAACGAACAATTAATCCGGGTGGCCTCGGATTTGCGCAAAGCTGAAGCGCTGTCGCGTATAATCGGCGAAACCTCGATTGATACGTTTGTGACTTTTAATGAACAGGGACTGATCCTAACCGTCAATCCTGCCGTTCAAACGATGTTTGGATATCAAACCGATGAACTGCCGGGATCTCCTGTTATGCGGCTTCTTCCGCTTTTCGATCCGTTGATTCGGCATGACTGCGGAAAGATATGGGAAACCGTAGCCGTACGCAAAGATAACAGCCGCTTTCCCGCAGACATTCAACTCGGTGCAGCACGAATCGAGGATCAGCATATTTTCGTTTGTTCGATCCGCGACATTACGGATCGAAAGCTGATGGAGGAAGAGCGAAAACAACAGTATGACAAGCTTGAAAAGCTGGTTGAAGAACGCACGCTTGAATTGAAAAATTCCAATCGACGTAATGAAAGCATTCTTGAAAGCATCAGCGATGCTTTTCTGGCTGTAGATAAACAATGGCGGTTTACTTATCTGAATCAGGAGGCCGAACGGAAGATTGGTGAAAAGAGAGAAGCGTTAATCGGAAAAAGCTTGTGGGATATTGACGTCCCATCGTTCCGCAACATTTATGAAGAATTCCATACAGCGATGGATCAGCGGATACCCGTGCATTTTGAAATACGGATGCCTGACTCGGATCGGTGGCTTGAGGTGCATGCCTATCCATCCGAAACCGGACTTTCCGTTTATTTCAGCGACATTACACAACGCAAGCGTATGGAACAGGATCTTCTTCGATCAGAGGAACGATTTCGCAAAATTATCGAGTCCAGTCCAAGCCTTCTTGCCATAAGGTCGCTTCAGGACAGCCGTTATCTTGATGTGAACGAAAGCTGGCTGCAGCATACGGGATACGGTTATGAAGAAGTCCTGCAACAAACCTCAAACTTGCTGCAGATCGCTGCGGATCCAGGGGGTAATACGGCAACTTCAGGGCTTTTGGAGCTTGAAAGATCCGTTCGCAACGCCAAGATTACTTATCTGACCAAATCCGGGGAAAAGCGGGAAGGCCTGCTTTCGACCGAAGTCATCGAGATTCAAGGAGAAGCCTGCATCTTGAGCGTGATCACCGATATTACGGAAAAATCTCTGTTGACGAAAGAAATGGCCCGCTTGGACCGTTTGAATCTGGTTGGTGAAATGGCCGCCGGAATTGCCCATGAAATCAGAAATCCGATGACCACCGTCCGCGGTTTTTTACAAATTTCCAAAACCAGACCGTCTCCGGAGCATATCGATTTAATGGTAAAAGAACTGGATCGGGCCAATGGCATCATTACCGAATTTCTTTCGCTCGCCAGAAACAAGACAACCGACCGGAGATTTCAAAGTCTCAATGCCATCATAGAAGCGCTCTTCCCTTTAATCCAGGCAGAAGCTTTATTATCCGGCAAGACGGTCTCGCTTGAATTGGGAAATTGTCCTTTGTTGGATTTGGATGAAAAAGATATTCGCCAAATGATCTTGAATCTTGCCATCAATGGACTGGAAGCCATGTCTTCCGGAGGCAAATTGTCCATAATCACAAATGCCGATCCGCAGGGGGTTATGCTGGAGATTCGCGATGAGGGATCCGGGATCAAACAGGAACTCCTTGAAAAGCTCGGGACTCCCTTCTTCACGACGAAGGAACAAGGAACGGGACTGGGGCTGGCTATCTGCTACAGCGTAGCCGCCAGACATAACGCGGTGATCGATGTGGATACGGGCCCTTGGGGAACTGCCTTTCTCGTCCTCTTCCGGGCGGAGATCTGAATGTAGCAAAACTTACGGTTGAATCTGCTTCGATTGCGCGATTGGGTGCTCGTTTATATCTCTCGGAGGGGGGAAAGGGAAAGCGTCAGCGAATAAACGCGGCACATTAAAGAGTAAATCCCTGCCGTATATTAACGATAACCACTTGTACGCCTTCTCTTCTTGCAAATTTCATTGCTGGAACTAAATCGGTATCACCAGTTACAAGAATAATTTTGTCCACTGTATTTCTACTCGAAAGCCACGCAACATTGCGCATTCCGGAAACATTGGTCAGTCAATCCGATAATGATTGGTCAGTTGTTCCGAAAAAGCTTAGCCACTTGTTCCGGAAATTCTTAGCCAGTTCTGCCCCCTCAAGGTAGCTCATATCTTACATACCAGATTTTCCATCGGTTGGCAAGGTGGCGAGCACCTTTCTCATCGAATCTCCATTCAGAGGAAGACGGTAGGCCCGATGGATAAGTCGGTCTAAGATGGCGTCGGCGAGCGTCGGATCTGCAAAGTGTTGGTGCCATAAATCGACCGGCAATTGACTGGCTAAGCAAGTCGAATGGATCGATACGCGATCATCCAGAATATCGAGTAATTCTCGGCTCTCTGCAGCTCCGAGCGGGGCCAGTCCCAGTCATCCAGGATTAAGAGGTCGACCTTGGTCAATTCCCCTGCCAGTTTCCCATAGGTGCCGTCACCCTTGGTCAGCATGATTTCTTGGAACAGCCGGGACATCCGGTAATAGCGGACTTGAAACCCTTGATGGCATGCGGCAGTAGCTAATGCGCAGACCAGATACGTTTTGCCGATACCCGTCGGTCCTGTAATGAGCAGGTTGTGATGAGACGTGAGCCATTGACCGGTCAGCAATTGGCGGAATAAAGCACGATCAAGCCCTCTGGGCGTGCGGTAGTCAATGTCCTCCGGACTGGCATGAATTTTCAGCTTGGCGGCGCGAAGCAGCCGACTGATTTGCCGGTTTTGCCGTTCCGTCCATTGATGATCGACAAGTAAACTGAAGCGTTGCTCAAACGATAGATCGTTCATTTGCGGGTCCTGCAGTTGCCGTAAAAAGGCAAAAATGTCGATTCTACCGCATTAAATAAAAACACCTGCTTGCATAAATGAAGGATATGGCTAATAATATCGGTATTGTCCATTACAACTCGTTTTACCGGCAAAAGGAGGCGCCATGAAACTAAGAGTGTCGGCAGTCCAATATCATTTGCATTCGATCCGATCGTTTGACGAATTTGCCAAACAAGTGGAACATTATATCAAAACGGCTGAAGAATTCGGGGCCGAGTTTGTTCTGTTTCCCGAATTTTTTACGACTCAATTATTGTCGATTGGGAATGATCGAGGACAGGCCCTGTCCATCCAAAATTTGCCGGATTTTACGGATCAATACCGGACGTTATTTGTGAATTTTGCCGGACAATTCAATATGCATATTATCGGGGGAACCCATGTCATCCGCAAAGGAGACCGTTTGTACAACACCGCTCATTTGTTCTATCCGGACGGCCGGGTCGAGGAACAGGCGAAGCTTCATATTACGCCGACGGAGGTCAAGGAATGGAAGCTGACTCCGGGTGACAGCCTGCAGGTATTCGAAACGGCGAAAGGAAAGATTGCCATTATTACCTGCTACGACATCGAGTTTCCGGAAATCGTCAGAATCGCCAGGGCCAGGGGGGCGGATGTCATTTTCAATCCCACCTGCACCGATGACCGTCATGGATTTCACCGTGTCCGTTATACCAGCCATGCGAGGGCGATTGAAAACCAGATATATGTGGTGAGCGCGAGTACCGTAGGCTCCCTGCCTACAGTGAACTTTATGCGCGCCAACTTCGGGCAGGCCGCGGTGATTGCGCCGAACGATATTCCGTTTCCGCCGCGCGGCATTTTGGCCGAAGGGGAAATCAACGATGACATGGTGGTCACTGCCGATCTGGATCTGGAACTGTTGGTTCAGGTTCGGGAAAAGGGTGCTGTCACCACGTGGCGCGACAGGCGTATTGATCTGTATCCGGATTGGAAATAAGAAGAAGGGTTTGAGGTCATGGAGGGGGAAGGATGTATCGGAAAGAAATCTACGTGTTTGACAGGGAACGTCCGGTTCCGACGGTCATCCGAAATTATCGGGAAAGCGATTTTTCAAGCTTGATTCGCATTCAACAGGAAAGCTTTCCTCCGCCGTTTCCGTCGGAATTATGGTGGAGCCCGGAACAATTGCGCAATCATGTGGACTTGTTCCCGGAAGGTGCCTTGTGTATCGAGGTCAACGGGGAAATTGCCGGCTCGATGACAGGTTTGTTGGTTGACCATGATCCGAACCATCCGGCACATACATGGAGCGAGATCACGGATGACGGGTACATTCGCAATCATAACCCGCACGGGAATACGCTCTATGTCGTCGATATCAGCGTGCGTCCGTCCTACCGCAAGCTGGGATTGGGCAAATGGCTGATGCTGTCGATGTATGACGTCGTTGTGCACAAGGGCTTGGAGCGGCTGTTGGGCGGAGGCCGAATGCCGGGCTATCATAAAAAAGCCGGTGAAATGTCGGCGGAGCAATATCTTGAAGCGGTCATCAAAGGCGAGTTGGCCGACCCTGTCATTACCTTCCTGCTTCGCTGCGGACGAACGCCCGTTAAAGTGGCGGCTGACTATTTGGAGGATGAGGAATCGTGCAATTATTCCGTCCTGATGGAATGGAAAAACCCTTTTTTTACGCGAAGATTTGAACGGAGGGATAAGTCTGAAATCCTCAACAAACGTACTCAATACAGTAAATGAACATGTCAAATAAGCCGTACACAAGACGACTAATTGGAAAATGATTACTTTTAACGGATGAGGGAATCCGTTTGCAGCCGCCATAATCCGCTACCCTTGCGTTTTTGCCAAAGGAAATCGCTTGTTCAACCGTAATTTTACGGTCAACTGGACGAATGTCGGATTTTTTATACAAATCAGGGTTATAGGGTTCTTTGTTCTTCAAGATATGATAGATGGCCGTTAACAGCATTCGGGCAATAGCTATGATGGCTTCGTGGGGGTAAGTCCTGCCCAGGAGCACAAATGCTTGGCTGTTGGGAACACGTCCATGACCTTGATTTTCATGGAGCCGTGAATGAGCGGTTCGAGGTCAAAAGACGTATCGTGTGGATCGTCCAGCAACCTGTCAATGATATTCATGGAACTTTTGCCGAACGTATCCGAAACGACATTTCCAAGCTGAATGTTGGAAACAGTCAGGCTGTTCTGAAGCCGATTCTTCTCGCTCGACGAAAAGTTCGTCAGCTTGAAGCGGTAAAGCCATAGGAGTTCTCCTTTCTAGGGTGTACAGGGATAATCCAGCATTGACTGATTGCCCAGCTAAATGCGGTCACCCGAATAAAGGTGGCCCACTCACCTCCACGTGATTTGTGTGCACCGGTATCCCTGTAACTTAAGAATACAAAAAAATCGCTCAAAGCGAACGGATTTCATCCCGTTTTGTGCCTTGAGCGAAGCGAAAGGAATGGGTATATAAATGAAGATGGAGTATCGGAGGATTACCGGGATCGAAGATCCTTTGTTTAAACAAATGCATCAATTGATGCAGAATGTATTTCCACCCGAGGAAGTATTGGAATTCGATCTGTGGAAGGAGCCTCTGAAGGACTCCGGAATCCGGGTATTTGTCGCTGTTTATGAAGGGAACGTTGTCGGAGCGACGGAGTACCGTTATTATGAGGATTTCAATGTCGCGATGACCGACTTCACGATCATCGGACAAGCGGGGCTGGGGATCGGCCGCTTTTTGGCCGAAAATCGGCGGGAAGATTTGCTTTCCTTGGCCGAAGCGAATGGAAAACGGTTATCGGGTATGTTTGCCGAAATATACGACCCTTACCGGGTCGGGCATTATGAATTCGGCGGGGTGAAGCCGATGGACCCATATGTACGGCGCGAGGTCTTGTCCCATTTGGGTTTCAAACGGATCGATTTCCCGTATGTTCATCCTTCCTGGAATAATGACGGCGAGGCCGTCTCCGGTCTCGATCTCTGCTTTCTTCCGATGAACGATCATTTCGAAGAACTGCCGGCCGGCTTGATTGTGCGGTTTCTGAAACGCTACTATGCCGTATTGCCGAACAAGCCGCGGGCTTGGATCGAGATGGTTGAGGATTTGGGAGCGAAAGAAGCGGTTGCGCTGCGGCCGATTTAAAGATTGCATGCTCTTTGGCGGATGACGATTTGCCTCACCGCGTTTCGCCTTCATACCCGGGACACCTTGATGGTGTCCTTTTTGTATATCTCGGGTAAAATCAAGAGTTCTAACGCAGCTTGTCAAGAAGATTATAATAGTAATAGGTCTTTGATCTCATTTTGCCATCAGAGAAAATAAGTCTTTGACGCCGCTGCTATTAATTAAAGATTGAGCCATCTTCAAATCGTTCTCGTACAGGTCACTTTTTTATTAAACAGATAAAGCGGAATTAAAATTCGGCCAATCCTTCCATTTCCATCAAGGAATGGATGAATGGTTTCAAATTGCGCGTGAATGATGGCAGCCCGAATAAGCTCGTCAAGATCGTCTTTGGGTTCGTTGATGTAAAATTCAAGATTCTCCATGCATTTATCCACTAACTGAGTTTTATCCACTAACTGAGGTTCCGGAGGGATGTAAGTTGCTGTATCCATAGTACAGCCTGCCGGTCCGATAAAGATTTGAATTTTTCTATATTCACCGGGAGAACGACTGCTTTTGTGCCTCTACTTCAAGAACTTCATCCAGGGTGACTTTTGAGTACCTTCAATTTTTGTGGATTGAACTGCTTCATGAAGCATTACAGGATTTAGTAGTAATTGCGATTGCAGCTTCGTGTTTTGAAGCAGTACTTGATATTGAGCCACTTTTTTGTTAGCTTCGATTAATTCTCTGATGAAAAAAAGCTGGTCGATTCTCTCGGAGGCAAGTGGTAGATATTCGGGTGAAAAGGGGCTTTTGTCATTGCAATCCTCTGTTTTATGAACAAAAAAGCCAATTTTGATTGCAGAAAAATATGACATTTGTCATAGTTAGCCAATCCCATCGGTGATACATTGAGAATAACCCAGACGATACATCAAGCATGACCTGATAAAATTGAAGGGCGGTATGAACATGGGAATCTTCATTTCGGAAAAACGCAGGCGTCAGGAGCTAAGGAGAAACACTTTAAAAGGCGTTGCCATTGGCACGGTTTTGGGCGGCATTGCCGCGGTTTTGCTTACTCCCGTGAACGGCAGAGAGGCTCGTCAGAAGTTGGTTGAATCAAGCAAAAAAGTGATGGACGAAACATCCGGCTTAATTCAGGAAGGGATGGCCCACATAAGCCGAAAGTCCAAATATGGCAATCATCAGACTGAAATGGACGAGCAGATTAAATCCGGTATAAGCGGGGATGAAAAATGACAGTGGATGTATTGGCATTGTTACAGGTTATACTAGTTTTGTGCGGCATAGCGGCATTAATCTATCTTATTTATTTCCTGGTTCGCGCAGCATACTTGCTGAAAACGGTTCAGGGACTTTTGAACGAAAGCAGACAGCCGCTTTCTTCCGCTATCAATCATGCGGAAGCTCTTTTGAAAAATGCGGATACGATGAGCGAACTATGGGCATCAGAGATGTATACAGTTAAAGAAGCGCTCGGAAATCATTATAACGCCGCCGCTCGTCATGAAGACAGGTTCGGGCGTCAGGGATGGGATGCAGTACCCTGGAACGATCTGTTGAAGGCCGCCGTTTGGATAGGGAAATATTTAAAAGAGAAGTTGAAATGACAGAAAAAGGTCGTCGTTATCCGAATGAAACGATGACTTTTTTGCCGTTGTTTGGACGGATGGAAGACTCGTAGAATGCTGCAAGTGCGCAGACAATGAAACTGGTTGCTCCTTAAGAAACGACATAGCGGTATGGAAACAGAAAGCATCTGATTTATGGGTGCTTTTTTTGTACTGTCTGCCCTGTTGACAAAACTAATTGTATTAGTTATGATAAAAACTAATAACATTAGTTTACATTTCTTGGGTGAAGGTGATGAGCCGATGCTGGGGATCAAGGCTGCAAATCTTCATATCGGCTGCAGCGGCTTTATGTGCCACCAAAAAATAAGGAGAGGATTGGGCATGAGATTGCTTCAAGCACAAACGGTTTATCAGCTCACCTTTATGCCGAGGTTTTTCCCGGTGAACTGTTACTTTGTCGAGGAGGAGGATGGTTTCACGTTGATCGATGCGGCATTGCCCAATAGCGCTCAAGCGATTTTGCAGGCGGCCCGGCAGATCGGGAAACCGATAATGCGCATCGTTTTGACTCATGCCCACTATGATCACGTCGGTGCGCTCGATGCGCTCAAACAGGCATTGCCGGAGGCGGCGGTTCATATCTCCAAGCGGGACGCCCGGTTGCTGGCCGGGGATCGCACCTTGGAGCCAGGCGAACCGTCCACCAGAATACGCGGCGGCGTTCCCGCTCAATTAAAGACACGGGCGGACATCCTGCTTCAGGAGGGCGACCGGATTGGTTCGTTGTCAGCGATGGCGGCTCCCGGACACACGCCGGGATCGATGGCGTTTCTCGACATCCGGAACGGATCGTTAATTGCCGGCGACGCTTTTCAAACCCGGGGAGGAATCGCCGTTTCCGGACAGATCCGGCCGTGGTTCCCTTTCCCCGCTATGGCCACATGGAATAAAGAGAAGGCGCTGGAAAGCGCGCGAAAGCTGCGGGATATAAGTCCCTCGCTGCTTGCCGTGGGGCACGGAGATTGGCTTGAGCAGCCGGGTCAAATGATGGATCGGGCAATAGCCGACGCAAACCGGAATCTCGCACGACACAACAACTTGCAAAGGAGCTGACTTTAATGGCGCGAGCAGGCCTGGATCAACAAATCGTTTTACTGGCCGCTGCAGAAATTGCCGACGTCCAGGGATTGGATGAGGTGACATTGGCTACACTTGCCCAAAAGCTGGGGGTTCGCACACCTTCGCTGTATAACCATGTGAGCGGATTGCCCGGAATCCGCAAACAGCTTTCAATCTATGGGATGAACCGGCTCACGGATACGCTGGCCAGGGCCGCCGCCGGTCAAACAAAGGATGATGCCGTACGCTCGCTTGCAAGAGCTTATCTTGGCTTTGTCCGGGAGCATCCCGGATTGTATGAGGCGACCCACCGGTTGCCTGATCTGGAGGATGAGCAGGTGAAGGCTGCGGCCGAAGGAACGGTGAATGTCGTTCTTGGCGTTCTGCAAGGTTACGGACTTGAAGGTGCAGCGGCCATTCATACGATACGCGGGCTTCGCAGCCTTCTGCACGGCTTTGCATCCATCGAGCAGCAGGGCGGCTTTGGGATGCCGCTGGATTTGGATACAAGCTTTCGGCTGCTCATCGATACTTTTCTTGCGGGAATTCATTCGCTTTATGCGAAGATTTGAGGATTACTCAACACAAATTCTTCCATTGAGATATAATGGAAATGATGTGTGCCGTCAGTGCGGAACTCTCGAAAATTTGATGAGCGGTTAAATTCAAAAATTAATCGGAGGGGGATTTGAATGGGCAGCAAGCTTGCGGGAAAAGTGGCTTTGGTAACAGGCGCATCCAGAGGGATCGGGCGCAATATCGCGGAGGAGCTCGCACGAAACGGGGCAAAGGTCGTGATTAACTACGCCAGCAGTCGGGATAAAGCCGAAGAAGTCGTTGCCGGAATCAAGAAGGACGGCGGAGAAGCGATAGCCGTTCAAGCGGATATCGGCAGGGTGTCCGAAGTGGAGCGGCTGTTTCAAACAGCGTTGGAGGCCTACGGACAAATCGATGTTCTCGTCAATAACGCCGGTGCTATGCTGACTAAACCGATCGTTGACGTGACGGAAGAGGATTTCGACAGGCTGTTTGCGACCAATGTAAAAGGAACCTACTTTGCTTGTCAGCAAGCCGCCAAACACATGGGCCGGAATGGCCGAATCATCAATTTCTCCACTTCGGTCAACGGGCATATGTTTCCTGCTTACAGCGTATACGCAGGCACTAAGGGAGCAGTCGAGCATTTCACCCGGCAGTTGTCGAAGGAGCTGGGCCCCAAGGGAATCACGATCAACGCGGTTGCGCCGGGCCCGGTGAACACGGAGCTGTTCAGAACCGGAAAAACGGAGGAACAAATCAAGCATGTCGGCCAAATGAATGCTTTCGGACGTTTGGCTGAAACCGATGATATTGCGAGCGTTGTGGTGTTTTTGGCCGGCGAGGAGTCAAAGTGGATAACGGGTCAAACCCTCCGCGTGAACGGGGGATTTATTTAAATCCAAATGGAGGGATTTCTATGGCGGCGGATGTATTGGTGGCGGGAGCGGGCCCCGTTGGATTGACGATGGCCTGCGAGCTTGCCCGGCATGGCATTTCGGTTCGGATTGTCGATAAGTCGCCAAGTCCATCGACGCTTTCCAAGGCGCTTGCCATTCATGCCCGGTCGTTGGAAATTCTTGAACGAATGGTTCGTCATGTGAAAGAGACCCGGCACGGACGCGTGTTTTTGGCGGGGGATGCCTCGCACATTCACAGTCCGGCGGGCGGACAAGGGATGAATACGGGCATCCAGGATGCCTTCAATCTCGCCTGGAAGCTGGCATTAGTCGAAGGCAGAGCCTCTGGCGTTATTGGATACGTATCCGCTGGAACGGCTGCCGGTAGCTCAATCGGTCTTGCGTATGAGCGATACGATGCTCAAAATGCTGACCGTCAAAAACGGGATTGCACAGACGTTGAGAAATCAGCTGCTGCCGTTCATGGTGAATAAAGAAGTGGTGCAAAAGCGCTTGCGAAACCAAATCTCAGAAATTGCGGTGCATTATCGGGAAAGTCCGATCGTGAAGGAACATCGCACATTCCTTCAGCAATTGAAGCCGCATCATGTGCATGCGGGCGACCGGGCTCCGGATGTTTACCCGATGGTTGGGCCGGACGGTGTGGAGCGGCGATTGTTCCAATTTCTTCGGGACACACGGCATACTCTGCTATTGGCTGCAGCCGATTCATCCGATCTGGAGCGGGAACGATCCAAGCTCGCGGCGCTGGATCGCTGGAAGCATGATTTGGAAATTTATTTGATTTGGTCCGGGCAGAAACATTAGCGATACGCTGGGGTTTGAACAAGTCCATCAATACATGGAGCAACTCTTTATATCCCCTGTTGAATAATATGCCGTGTATGGCACAGGGAGCGGAAATTGAAGGCGCGGGCACCCGCGAGGGAGCTTTTTTGCATGGTTTTTTCTTAATTTCATTTGCTATTCTGAAAGCTGTGTGTTAATATGAATTTGTCGTAATGAAGACCTGAGATGCAATTCACATATTGTTAAAGGTTATCATGTGGAGCGATGGAACCTTTTGCAATATGTGAATTTTTTATTTGTAAGAGAATAAAGAAGATCCATATTAATTTCAATTTGGAGGTAAACCCCATGCAAACAGGAACAGTGAAATGGTTCAATGCTGAAAAAGGTTTCGGATTTATCGAAGTTGAAGGCGGAAACGATGTATTCGTTCACTTCAGCGCTATTCAAGGCGATGGATTCAAAACTTTGGACGAAGGCCAACGCGTTGAATTCAATGTGGTTCAAGGCAACCGCGGACCGCAAGCAGAGAACGTCGTAAAACTGTAATATCCGGAGAAATTGCCCTTAACGTGAAGTTAAGGGCAATTTTTTTCATCTGATCTTAAGGGGAGGTTAACCATGTACTCACGGAAAAAGTCTTATGAAGAGTTGGAAAAAGAAATTACCGAAATCTGGTCGTGTTCAAATGAAGGCTGCAAAGGCTGGATGAGAGATAATTTTGCGTTTGAAGTCGTTCCCACTTGTCATTTGTGTCAATCTCCGATGATCAAAGGCATGAAAAGTCTCCCTATCGTCGTCAATACCAATCAAAATCAGAAATTCCTCAAGAAGGGGATCAAAATCAACCGTTAATACACCAATAATCGGCTATCCTATCCCTGTTACAGGGATTTTTTTGTGGTCTAGCAGCCCTTAAGAAAAAATCAAAAGCACAAGCACTATTGCAGGAAAATGCCCAGCAGATTCCTGCCTGTTTTTGAGGGATGATGTTTATTCACATATTGTAAAAGGCTGTCTTGCTGCTGATGACACCTTCTCCAATATGTGGATTTTTGGGTTGCTCAGGTTTTTCGAGGATGGTGGAGTATGAATAGTTTAAGTATGGAATTCGTACAAGCCGATGGCGGATATAAAGTCAGCGGGCAATGGAAATACTGCAGCGGTTCGACCCATGCCACGCTTTTTACAGCCAATTGCGTCTTAGAAGAGGCCTCCGGTACAGAAGATCTCTCGAGTGGGGAACTAAGTTCAGCGCAGGTCATCCGCTCGTTGATTTTTTTGCCCGAGCAGGTGCGGATCGTCAAGGATTGGAACGCGTTCGGGATGAAGGCGACTGCGAGCTATTCCATTGCAGTGGAGGATGATCCTGCGGCGGAATCGCTTGCTGTCAGAACAAGGAAGCATGGGAAGCTGCGGATCCGAACCGTTTCCAGTTCACAATGCGGAAGATCGAACAAATGAAACTAGTCTTCACGCAATCGGTTTTCTTAGAATAAAAAGACGTGATGGATTGGTTTCTACAATCTTTTTATTTTTTTATTCAGCAATACTGGGATTATTATTTACTGTGCCTTTATTGTTTGTTTCTTTCTTGGTTGAAATGCTTTTTGACGGATGGGTTGAAAATACTTTGTAGACTTGATGGTTGATTTTTTCTTCGTACTCAACACGATTATGGCATTGCTGATGTACATCGTTATGAAGAATCAAACTGAAGCTGTGACAATAGCAGCAGAGTAAGGTTGGGCAATCAAAAGGACAAAGGACTTTCCTATCAGGAAGGTTCTTTTTTTATGCAATCTTCCATCCTTCTCGCAAAACCCACTCTTTAACTAGTGTTTAAGTCCATTCATGCTGTTGATTCTATGAATACCTTATAAGGAGCTATTCCTGTAATGAATTAAAATGCGGTTTGCAAAACAAAAAGCGCCTCCTGTATGCTGGGTCATGGAATGCTGTACATTCACTGCCCTAA
>NZ_JAYJLD010000025.1 GCF_035282765.1 Ferviditalea candida
AATGGGGTTGGTGCGGGATATATCCAACGCCAAATCAGATTGGTTTATCGCTTTGCTTGTCGGACTTATTTGCAGCCTCCTTCCGTATGGTTATCTTATCGGACTGATTGTCGGGCCTCTTTTGGCTTATTTGGTTCGTAAACAGATCCTTTTATTAGAGAAAGAATAAAAAACCTTCACGATTATTCAAAGTCTTTCTGATTATTACTGTACGTCCATGGTTTTTTACTTGTGTTCGGCGGATAATATTTTTAGGCCAATGATGCCAGTTATAATAAGCAAAAAACAAAGAATCCTTAACATGCTGTTGCTACTCACTTAAAATGACGGCATTAATCTCTCCGACAATGGCATTAGAAATGTAACGTCAATACGCCAACCAGGCGAGAAATCTATCGCCATTCAATAGAGGGTCGTATGCCAACCTCTGTGAATGAG
Source organism: Ferviditalea candida (assembly GCF_035282765.1). Lineage (GTDB taxonomy): Bacteria > Bacillota > Bacilli > Paenibacillales > KCTC-25726 > Ferviditalea > Ferviditalea candida. Next base: position 439 of record NZ_JAYJLD010000025.1, read on the forward strand.
AGACGACATACGCCAACCGATTTAAGTATTGGAGATTATGACAGGCATAAGCTCAATCAAAAGTAATCGCAGGTGTGTATCTTTTTGTCATCAACTTCATCCCTCTAACGAATGAGCCAATAAAAAAGAGAGGGGATAACGACTCCCCCTCTCATTGTTTATCAAATATCGTTGTTTACGGCATTTGTGGTGTCTGCCCTGCTGGTAACAACTTATGGGAGACAGCGATAACCTCTCCAGTCATAGCATCATAAGCTGCTGTCACAACTGCATTCGCCATGAGTCCTCTTTTCGTCTGGTATCCGTCCGGGTAACATTTCAACAGCAGCCGAAGGCCATACCCATCTCCCTAAAACCACTAAAGTATGGGTTTCGTTATTTCAGTCACACGCAGGGTGGATTGTTGCTTCTCCGATCAGTCTTCCATCGTCGACAGATCGCCTGTCGGCAAGTTCAATTCCCAAGCCTTCAGCACCCGTCTCATGATTTTGCCGCTGCGGGTTTTGGGCAGCTTGTCTTTGAACTCGATTTCTCTCGGTGCGGCATGAGCAGCCAAGCCTTCTTTGACGAAGCGGGCAATATCCGCTTTCAATTCCTCGGACGGCTCAAATCCATCCCTTAACGCGATGAAGGCTTTGATGATTTCTCCTCTCACCGGATCGGGCTTGCCGATTACGCCTGCTTCCGCAACTGCTGGATGCTCAACCAGCTTACTTTCCACTTCAAACGGGCCAACCCGCTCGCCAGCCGTCATAATGACGTCATCGATGCGTCCTTGGAACCAGAAGTATCCATCCTCATCCATGTATGCGGAATCCCCGGAGATATACCAGCCCTGAAGGCGGAAATATTCCTGATATTTGGTCGGGTTTTTCCAAATTTTGCGCATCATTGAAGGCCACGGCGTCTGAATCGCCAAGTTGCCCATCCGATAAGGAGGAAGAACGTTGCCTTCGTCGTCAACAATAGCCGCATTCACACCCGGGATCGGCTTGCCCATCGAGCCGGGTTTGATATCCATGCAGGGGTAATTCGTAATCAATTGACCACCGGTTTCCGTCATCCACCATGAATCGTGAATGCGCTGGTTGTATACCTTCAATCCCCAACGGACCACTTCCGGATTCAAAGGCTCGCCGACGCTGATGACATGCCGGAGGCTGGAAAGGTCAAATTGGGAAACCATATCGTCCCCCGCTCCCATCAGCATGCGGAACGCTGTCGGAGCGCTGTACCATACCGTAATCCCGTACTTTTGAATGGTGCCGTACCAATCTTGGGGACTGAAACGACCTCCGCGGATAACGTTGGTGACACCATTCAGCCACGGTGCGAAAATTCCGTAAGACGTTCCGGTTACCCAACCGGGATCGGCGGTACACCAGTATATATCATCGTCCTTCATATCGCAGACGACTTTTCCGGTATAATAGTGTTGAATCATGGCATTATGCACATGATAAACGCCTTTCGGTTTCCCGGTGGAACCCGATGTATAATGCAGAATCAAACCGTCTTCCCGGTCGACCCATTCGATCTCCAGGTCTTCAGAAGCCGCTTTCATTTCCTGTTTGAAATCAACTTGTCCTTCTGCAAGCTGCAGATCATCGCCAACCAGAATCACATGCTTCAGTGCTGGAAGATCCTGAACTGGAACCCTCGGCAGCAGCGATGGAGTTGTTATAATGGCCACCGCTTCACTGTCCTCTAACCGGTCCCTGACTGCAGTCTCCATGAACGCTTCAAACAGCGGACCGACAATTACTCCTACTTTGACTGCGCCAAGCAGGGCGAAATACAATTCCGGACTCCTCGGCATGAAGATGAACATCCGGTCTCCCTTGGCAAGTCCAAGCTTGCGGAGAATGTTGCCGAAGCGGTTCGTCTGCTTCCTCATATCTTCAAAGGTATACTGCTCATCTCTTTTTTCATCGCTGTAATACAGAGCAACCTTGTCTTTTCTTTCGGTCAGTGTATGGCGGTCAATGCATTCGTAAGCCATATTGACTTTACCTGTTTCATACCAGGAGAATTGCTTTTCCACTTCTTCCCAACTGAAATTGGCGCGTTCTTCTTCATAGCTGCGCATATTCGGGTTAGAAGCCACCGCCTTAACTCTTTCCGAGTGGGCTTCGTTCATAATTGCGACCTCCTTAAATATTTATAAAAATTTTGAAAGAAAGCTGAACTATTTGTTGTCTATACTACTATTTTACTACACCCTTCCATGCAAAAATAATCGAAAAAATTAAATCGCATACAAATATTTTTTATTAAGCGTTTTCATTCATTAAGTTTATCATATTCATAGATACTGTTTCAATCGTGTTTGCTTATATTGTCCCATTCTTGGTTTTAATTGTCGGGTAATTGCGTTAAAATGTTACTCAAAGGCTGATTATCAGGAGGGCTTGCATTGCAGCATCGGAAAATCCCTCATTCCAAACACTTGTCGTTTCAGGACAAAACGATCGTCATTGAAGGTCCGTTAACTCCCGAACGTATCCTTAAGCTGAAGATGCACCCCGATCTGGATGCTTTTCGCAGGCCCGGCGACCAGCATGAGGCACTGGTACAAATCGCCGACCTGCCGGAAGGCAGAATCATCGCCGCCGTTGACGGGGACTATATCGTCGGTTATGTAACCTTTCATTACCCCGATGAACTGGAACGGTGGTCGCAGGCGGGAATGGACGACTTGATCGAGTTGGGCGCCATTGAAGTGGCCAACTCCTACCGCAACTTGGGTCTCGGAAAACAGATCATCCAGTTGGCGTTTTTGGATGGGCAGCTGGATGATGCCATCGTGTTCACCACGGAATATTATTGGCATTGGGATTTGGAAGGCAGCGGTTTGAATGTTTGGGATTACCGGAAAGTCATGGAGCATCTGATGAAAAGCGTTGACATGGTCTGGTATGCTACCGATGATCCCGAAATTTGTTCCCACCCGGCTAACTGCTTGATGGTACGTGTCGGGAAAAACGTTCCCCAATCGTCAGTGGAGAAGTTTGATCGTATCCGGTTTACCCGAAAATTCATGTATTGACACTCCATTTAATCAGCGGACCGGGAGGAAAAAATGAGCAATACAGCGTTTATTTTTCATGAAGACGTATTGAAATACAAATTTAACGACCAGCATCCGTTCAGACAGGAGCGTCTGATACTTACCTTAGAGCTCTTAAAGCAATTGGGCGCCCTGAACGAAGAAGAACTGATCCGTCCTCGCAAAGCCGATGAACACGAACTGCTTTGGGTCCATACCCCCGGTTACATCGAAGCCGTGAAACAGCTTAGCGTCCCGGCGATACCCCCGTCCTCCGAGGAACTCGCAGAAAAATACGGCTTTCATACCGAGGACACCCCTTATTTTGAAAACATGCATGAAGTCACCTCTGCAATTGTCGGCGGATCCATTGAGGCGGCTGAACAGGTCATGTCCGGAAAAGCCCTTCATGCGCTTCATCTCGGCGGGGGCCTGCACCATGCCATGAAAAACAAAAGCTCCGGCTTTTGCATTTACAATGACGCGTCTGTCGCCATTTCATACATCCGTCATCATTATGGAGCCAAAGTGCTGTATATCGATACGGACGTTCATCATGGCGATGGTGTCCAATTCAGCTTTTATTCCGATCCCAATGTATGCACTTTCTCGATTCACGAAACCGGTAAATATTTATTTCCGGGAACCGGAGCCGTCAACGAAAGAGGGGATGGTGAAGGATTCGGAGCCTGCTTTAACATGCCGGTGGAACCGTATACAGAAGATGAGTCCTGGCTGGAAAGCTTTCAGGAATATATTGAAAAAGTGGCTGCCTTTTTCCAGCCTGACGTGATTGTCAGCCAGCACGGCTGCGACGCCCATTACTACGATCCCCTCTCCCATATACACTGCAGCATGAAAGTTTATTTGGAAATGCCGAAGATCATTCATGAGCTTGCCCACAAATGGTGCGGCGGCAAGTGGATCGCCCTTGGCGGGGGCGGTTACGACATATGGCGGGTCGTCCCAAGAGCATGGAGCCTATTATGGCTTATCATGAATGACCATGCCGCTGTAAAGCAAATCGAAAATAATCCTCTTCTCCCCCTTCCCGGAGAATGGCTTAAGCTGTGGAACAATGAACAGGCTCCCGATTATGTGCCCGCCACTTGGCTGGACGCGCCAAACGCCTGGGAGGATATCACCAGGCGCAAAGAAATCACACAAAAGAATAGGAAAACGAAGGAAATCGGCATGCTTTATTTGCCGAAATAGGTCGCTGCCGTCACTCCAGAGACCTTATCATTTCCTCTACGATCATAAACGAATGCTTCGATGCCGTTATCGTGAATTCGGCAAAGTTGACATGGGCTGAACCGTCCGCTTTATCCGACATCGATCGGATGATGACAAACGGCACTTCGTTCATGCTGCATACCTGGGCGACAGCGGCTCCTTCCATCTCCGTGCAAGCTCCGTTCATTTCGGCATGCAGCTCTATCACCTTGCCGCGGTCTGCGATAAACTGGTCGCCGGAAAGCACCCTGCCTTTTACTGAACGTCCGGGGAACAAGCTTTCACTGACGGAGTATGCGAGATCAACCAGTCCGCGGTCTGCGGCGAAGACGGACTGCTCGGAAAAAGGAATGGTCCCCTTGGGAAAACCGAGTGCCGTGACATCGATATCGTGCTGCTGGCATTCCGTCGAGATGACAATATCTCCGATATTCAAGCCAGGGTCTAACGCGCCGGCCACCCCCGTGAAAAGAATTCCGTCAACGCCGAAGCGGTCGATCAAAATTTGCGTACAAACGGCCGCATTTACTTTGCCTACACCGGATTTGCAGAGAACTACCCGCCGCCCATGAAACAATCCCTCATGAAACTGAATGCCGGCTTTTACCGTGGTGTTTTCCTTCTGCAAAGCGGATACAATCAAACCGATTTCCTCGTCCATGGCTCCGATCAATCCGATTTTTTGCAAATTCAACTTCTGTTCTCCTTTCTATCGTAAGCACCCTTTTGGGCAAAAGAAAAGCCCCCTTATGGAGCCTTTCGAAATGGTGCCGCTTATGAACCTCCTGGTGTCATTATCAGGAATGGTGGGGAGCTACCGATTCGCGAATAATGACTTCATGCGGTAAAACCACTTTTGACCGATCGACGGATTCTTTGTTCATCAGCTTGGTCAACAGCCGCATTGATACCGCACCGATATCATACATCGGCTGCGCCACCGTCGTAAGCTGAGGACGAACCATAGACGCCATGCGTATATTGTCCACGCTGATGACGGAGATATCATCCGGAACCTTCAAGCCGGCGTCTTGAATGGCGTGAACCGTTCCGATCGCCATTTCGTCGTTCGCCACAAAAATAGCGGTCGGCCTATTCGGCAATTCGAGAAAATACTTGGTCACTTCAATGCCGGATTCATATTTGTAATTCCCGATGCGCACATAGTTTTCGTTGAAAGGTATGCCTGCCTTGTCCAATGCCTGTTTGTAGCCCAAATAACGGGCATTGCCGTTGGACGGATCCTGAAGCGTGCCGCTGATCATTCCGATGCTTCGGTGACCGTACTGAATCAGAAGATTCACAGCATCAAACGCGGCCGCCTGATGGTCGATATCCACGGAAGGAATCGTGCCGCTCTCATCTGTTGTGGCGCAAAGTACGACGGGAACGGTCGCCGTCTTGAACGCTTGAATGTGCTCGTCCGTAATGGCTCCGCCCATAAACAGCAGTCCGTCCACCTGTTTCTCCAGCAGAGTGTTGATGACACGGATCTCTTTTTCCTTTTTCTTGTCCGCATTGCACAAAATAATATTATAATGGTACATATTGGCGATATCCTCGATGCCTCTAGCCACTTCAGAAAAAATCGGGTTGGAAATGTCCGGAATCACCACGCCTACAGTGGTTGTTTTCTTGCTGGCCAAACCTCTTGCCACTGCATTCGGACGATAACCGAGCCTTTCAATTGCCTCAAATACCTTTTTGCGTGTTTGCGGTTTGACATTGGGATTGTTGTTGACAACCCTGGAAACGGTTGCCATCGAAACGCCCGCTTCTCTGGCCACATCGTAAATGGTAACGGTCACTTTAATTCTCTCCATTGCTTATTTATTCATAATAAAAATATGATACGACAAATTTTAACTTTTCGCAACGTAAACTCCCAAAAAATGAAAAAAGCCAACTTCCGTCAGCCTTTCTTTCATAAAATCAGGTTGAAATCGTATGCTTGGAGATTTGCGCCAGCTTAGCTTGAATTTCTTCAGCCCAGCTGTCCTCATGCAGAGATCGGGCCAACAGCAGCAAATCCAAAAGCTGATTGATCCTCTCCTGAAGCATTCCCTCAATCGGCAAATGGCTGTGTTCCTTCAAGGACGCCATATACATCAGATTCGCCAGTTCATTGATTTCATGGAACAAAATCCGCTGAAGCTTGGGCTTGCGCCCCAGTTTGCCGATCAGATCCGTCAATTCCGGCTTGATTGCCGAAAAAACCTCGCTATAATTGCAACTATCGCAAGAAAATATGGGGACATTCTCAATTTCCACTTTGTTCGAATAGATCAGCGTCCGCAACCGAATATTCATAAAATGCCCGCAATTACACCGTTTTTGCAACCAAACCACTCCTCATCGAATCCACACGACACATCAAGAATAATAATTCGATCAGAATTGCGGAATTCCTGCTGCGAAGCGCTAGTATTTAATGGAACTGAAATCCCGCCGCTTGGTCAGAAGCCTGTTCATGCCAGGGGCGATATGAGCAGCATGGCCAAAGCGGAACCGGTTGCATCATTTCGCAAATCCAGAATATCCGGTATGCGGCCGGGTACGAATTGCTGGTGAAATTCGTCCCCCCAAAAAGGCGATAGCCAAAATAAAATAGGCCCAAAAATGACCCCAATTAAATTCGCGCATCAGCGGTAAAATTTCACGAAAAAAAGGAAGCAGTTTGTTTAAATTCTGTCCGGTCTGACTGGACATAATGAAGAGGACGATCATCCATAAAATTGCCGGAAGCCATCGGTATGATTTTTGGCATGAACACGATATCTCCTTTGCGCTGAAAAAAATCTTCGGCGAACCGATAGATCCGCCGAAGATTCGTGCCTTATCCCTATTTCCAGCTTTGATAGCCCGATTGCGTATAGGAAGGCTGTACGGAGTCCGCTCTCAAATACTGGTCATGAGCGGCCTGGTTACCGCGGTAATTTGCCGTATGAAACGATTGTGGAGACTGGTATTGATTTTGGAATTGAGTTTGATATTGGTTTGTGCTCACCGATTGGAAGCCCGTGCTTCCATAACCGGATTGGAATTTCTGAACGTTGCTCGGTTGTACGGCATCGGCTCTGAGATACTGGTCATGTCCCTGTTGATTACCTTTATAATTGGCCGTATGAAATGACTGAGGGTTGGAATAACCCCATTGCGCGGTCTGGAAATTGGAATAGGAACCGATATTGGCCGATACCGTACCGTACTGCTGGCCGACCGTCCGGGTTTGCACGTTCGACGGCTGTACGGAGTCCGCTCTCAAATACTGGTCATGTCCCGTTTGATTTCCTTTGTAGCCGGCGGAATGGAATGATTGCTGGCTTTGGTTCCAACCCGCTGCGCTTGCGGACGGGTTATAGAAGGATTGCACCGTGCCTGTCGGTTGGAACTGCTTTTGAATGCCCTGGTACTGTGAAGTTACAGGAGCGCCATAAGCCTGCTTCATTCCGATACCCGAACCCTGATAATATTGCTGATTAAACAAAATACAGCAGCCTCCTTTGTTTATGAATCGCTCCTTCTTAGGAGCCTTTTATAGTATGAGTGAGGCAAGGATGCTTTATGATTGGAGACTGCTGGATTGGTTTGATAAAAAAATGCAAAGCTGCCAATGAATTGCCGCCTGGCTATTTCCGCGGGATTCGGAGGATTGCATCCTCCACCTTGATGCATCGGTCCATGATCACTTCCAGACCGAAAGACTGCGCGATGTCCGCAGCCTCTTGATTGAAAATGCCGAGCTGAAGCCAAAATACCTTAGCCCCGATTTTGCCGGCCTGCTCGGCAAAGGGAACCACTTCCTCGCTTCGCCGAAACACATTCACGATATCGACAGGCTCCGGAATGTCAAGCAGACTGCGGTAGCATCGTTCTCCCAAAATCGCATCAAGCCTGGGATTAACGGGAATGATCCGATACCCCTTATTTTTCAGAGCTTGCGAAACCTCGTATGAAGGGCGGTCCGGATTATCGGACAATCCGACGACGGCCACCGTCTTGGCTTCCGTCAAAATCTCTTTGATTCGTTCACGGGACGGATTTGCGAAGGACATTCCGCCATTCACCTCCATGATTATCATTGCACTCAGTGAGCTGCTTTGCCGGTGTAGGAAAGAGCTTGCTTGCCCATCGACTCCCAGGTTGCGATAAACTGTTTTTTATCGATCTTCAAATTTTTTTGCCCGCTCAACGGATCATTCACAAATACATGACTTTGGTCAAAGCCCGTCAGAAGTACTGCATGTTCACTGAAAGTGGTGCGCACCGTGCCGGTCGTCGTATTCCATTCCACCCATTTCTGAGGGAGCTGAAAGTCAATCGTGGTCCATACCACGACCGGAAAACCCTTGATGATTTGATCTTCCAATTGCTCGTACGGCTGCCCCGTCAAATCAACCGCCGATGGAATATATTTATGAAGAAGCGGATAGATCCCCGCATGAAAAATTCCGAAACCGATTTGTTTGCGGGTAATGTCTCCGACAAAGCCCACGTTCGGGTTGCCCCAATATTGGATGGATCCGCTTCTGTCAAAGCGAATGGGGGTGGGATCTGTTTTCATTTCGGGCACCAGATCCAGCTTGTTCTTGGAGATACCGCTATATTGCAGCAGCATCGTCAAGCTGGTGATCTCACATCCCGCAGGCAGCTCGGGATTCTGTCGAATCACGGGAGCCGACAGTAATGCCGAAGCTGGCCTGACGGCAGCAGCTTCGACCGATTGTTCCGCTTGCCGCTGGATCCGATTGCCGCCGGCGGTATGGGTCCCATCACCGGTCATCTCGGCCGCATATGCCTGATCATCCGCTCTGGGAACAAGAATTCCCAGATCCGAACCCGTCATCTTGGCATACAGCAGCATGCTGAAAACACCCCCGGAAAAAACCAATCCAGCGACAAGGATGATGGAAAACGATAATTTCAAACCATTCAAGACTCTCATCCGCGATCACTCATCCATGAAAGATCTGTTACACACCGTCGTCCATACGGGCACTTCAGTCGGGCTACATCCAATTCACTTCCGCTCCCAATGAGCGCAGATGGTCAAAAAATTGCGGATACGACTTGGCAACATGATGAGCATCACGAATAAACAGGCCTTGCTTCGAGCGAAGTCCTACTACGGTCAAAGCCATGATGACCCGATGGTCGAAATGCGCATTGATCTCTACGCCGCCTTCCACTCCCTCCGGCCTGCCGTGAACGATGATTTCGCTTCGACGTTCCTCCACATCCGCGCCCGCTTTTCTCAGCTCCGCCAAAAAATCGGTAATGCGGTCACACTCTTTGTACCGCAGATTCTCCACGTTATAAAATCGTGACGTTCCTTCCGCGAATACCGCTGCGGACACCATGGCCAATACGGCGTCGGTTGCTTCGTCGCCGTCGAATTCCACCGCTTTCAGCCGCGTATTTCCGGTAATATGCACGGTGCTGTCAACATGCGTCAAGGAAACGCCCATCGCTTTCAATACGTCGACAACGGCGCGTTCCCCCTGCCGGCTGCGTTCCTCCAAACGATGGATTCTCACGTCGGAATCCGTTACCGCAGCAGCGGCAAGAATTGCCGCGGAACCGGGATAATCGCCTTGAACGACATAATTCTTGGCTAAGTATTTTTGTCTTCCGGGAACGTGAAAATGCATCAAATCTTCTGAAGCTTTTATGTAAATTCCCGCCTGCTCCAAAACCTCCAGCGTCTGCCCGACAACCACCTTCGATTTCAGGTCGTCGAGAACTTCAATTTCACTGTCTTCCTCCAACAACGGCGTCATGAATAACAGCGAGCTCAAATACTGCGAGCTGACCTTTCCGGAAACGGCAATTTTACCGCCGCGCGGATCTCCGCCATGAATGGTGATCGGGAGTTTGCCCCCGTTGTGGTCGATCCTGACGTTCATCTGCTCCAACGCCCGGATCAAGTCGTCATGCGGACGTTTACCCAGCGATTCCGGATAAACATTGACAAAGGTAATCTCCGGACTGAAGGCTGCAACCGACATTAAAAACCGGAGCACAGCGCCCGCATTGCCCACATTCAATTCTTTGACCGGCCGGGGATTTCTGCCAAAGCCGGTAATCGTAATTCGTTCGTCCTTTTCCTCAAGAACCGCTCCCAGATCACGGATGCATCTCCTCATGGCATCGCTGTCCTCGCTGTGCGCCGGGTAATTCACCGTGCTGGTTCCGTCAGCCAAAGCGGCAGCCAATAAATAACGGGTCGTATAGTTCTTTGAAGACAAAGCATTGATCTCGCCTTGGAGCCGCTTCGCGGGACGCACTTGGATATCCATAGAGTCATTCTCTCCTCATAACATACTTATCGTCAATTGCCTGCCGGATTGTTAGAACCCTGCGCCAACTGCATATCCCAAGAAAGCAAGCAGAATCCCGGAGGATTATACCCCGACGCGGAGGGATTATACCCGACGTTTCCATGCTTCCAGTATCGTCTGAAGGGTTTCCTCGAAATTAGAATATGTCGTATCCACGGTCAGATCGGCAAAATGATAAGCCTCTTTTCGCTCGACCAGAATTTTTCGTACGCTGTCCTCGACATTTCCATGCAGCAGGGGACGATTCCGGTCATGCTTGACCCTGCGGATGATTGTATCCGCCTCCGCGGTCAGGGCGACAACAAATCCGTTTTCCTGCATTCTCTCCCGATTCGTTTTGTTCAACACCGATCCTCCGCCGGTGGCTACAATCTGATGCGATTTCTGCAAACATTCGTGAATGACTTCACTCTCGACATTGCGGAAATAAGCCTCTCCCCGGGTAGCAAACAATTCCGGGATCGTTTTCCCTTCCCTTTGCTCGACCAGTTGGTCGGTATCCACAAAGCTCCAGTCCATTTGTTTGGAAAGCAGTTTGCCCACGGTTGTTTTGCCTGTTCCCATAAAGCCGATCAACACGATATTTTGCCGCTTCACGCGATCCGCACCCTCTTTTCCTGCAGCCATTCAAAACTGTTCATATCATATCACAGACGGAAAAGAACTGACAATATTCGAACCTGAGTCGCCCAAGGGGGCCGCTGCGTCTTTTCTAAGGTCATTCTAAAAGGTCGGTGCCTTATCAACCTAATAGCCGCGCATTATTCATTTTCATTTACCCGCTTTCGCCATGAAAATGCTATAGGATCATCTCACATGAAAATTTCGTAAAAGATGCGTCCTTCATGTATAAATTATTTTAATTTGGAGTATGGATGATAATAGTCATACAGGAACTCGTACAAATCAGCCAAGGAGTTGAAGACGATGTCAGCGTCAGTATTCGAAATGCATGCAGATCCGGATTCGGATCCGACCCGCAAAAAATTCCGGGCGATTATGGATCCTTACTATTCCCTCAAGAGAGAGGATATTGTCTGGATGCTGGAATACATCAAAAAAAAGGTGGCCGATGCGGATCCCCATTTGCTGAATCTGACCAAGCCACGCTTGTTAAGCAATCAATATTATTTTGCAAAAGTAGCATTAATGTTGATTCAAAAGCAGTACGGAGGGCAGCAGGAAATGGCCCAGATCAAGCATTGGCTCGCCGAGGCCGCTTACGGTCTTGAGCCCGACGCCTAATTCGTTCCGTTCCATTCATGATGATACACGCCTTCTTTGTCGATCCGGCGGAAGGTATGCGCCCCAAAATAATCTCTCTGCGCCTGGAGCAAATTGGCGGGAAGCCGTTCTGTCCGGTAACTGTCGTAATAAGCCAGCGCAGATGAAAATGCCGGGACGGGAATTCCCCGGCTGACCGCCGCAGCGATTACTTCCCTCCAGGCCCCCTGATATTCCTCCACTACGTTCTGGAAATAAGCGTCAAGCAGCAGATTCTGCAAACCCGGATTCCGGTTGAACGCCTCTTTTATGTTCTGCAGGAATCTCGCGCGGATGATGCAGCCCCCGCGGAAGATCATGGCGATGCCGCCCAGATCGAGATCCCAGCCGTATTCTTCGGAGGCCGCTTTCATTTGGGCAAACCCCTGAGCGTAAGAACAAATCTTGCTGGCATACAAGGCTTTTCGGACCGCTTCGATAAATGCCTCGCGCCCGCCGTCATAAGCAGCAGTTTCCGGCCCCTTCAAGCGTTTGCTGGCCTCTACCCGCTCCTCCTTCATGGCGGAAATGAATCTGGCAAAAACCGATTCCGTGATAATCGAAAGCGGTACGCCGAGATCTAGCGCGCTCTGGCTGGTCCATTTGCCGGTTCCCTTTTGGCCGGCGGTGTCCAGTATGATATCAACCATCGGCCTGCCGGTTTCAGGATCGGTATTTTGGAAAATATCTGCCGTAATATCAATCAAATAGCTGTCCAGTTCACCGCGGTTCCAATCGGCAAAGATTGCATGAAGCTCCTCTGCGTTTAACTGCAGAATATTTTTCAACAAATCGTAGGCTTCGCAGATCAGCTGCATATCTCCATATTCAATTCCATTGTGCACCATCTTCACATAATGGCCCGCTCCATCAGGTCCGATATAGATGCAGCAGGGATCTCCGTTCACTTTGGCTGAAATATCGGTAAGGATCGGTTTGACCAGATCATAGGCGTCCTTTTGTCCGCCCGGCATGATTGCGGGCCCTTTCAGAGCACCTTGTTCACCGCCCGACACGCCAGTTCCGACGAAGCGGATGCCCCTTTCCGCCAAAGCTTTATTCCTCCGGCGTGTATCCAAAAAATATGAATTTCCTCCGTCGATCAGAATATCCCCCTCGTCCAATAAGGGAACCAACTGCTCAATCATGTCGTCCGTCGGTTTGCCGGCCATCACCATCAGCATGATTTTACGCGGACTTTCCAGAGATTGAACAAATTCCTCAATGGAATAGGTACCGTGCAATTTTTCATCCGGATGTTCGTTCAACAGGGCTTGCGTTTTTTCCGGAGAACGGTTATACACCGATACCGAGTATCCTTTGCTGACCATATTCAAGGCAAGATTGCGGCCCATTACCGCCATGCCGATAACGCCGATCTGCTGTTTTGACATTTGGCTCTCCGTCCTTCAGCTTGATTTTTTCAAAGGCTGCGGCCTTTCACATTCTTTTATTTTAACAACATTGCATAAAAAAACCAAGATCACCTCAGATGATCTTGGCATCAGACGAACCTCATACGCTCAAAGCTCCAGCATGAGCATTTCCAGCCTTAATTCCTGCAGCCGCTCCTTGCAGCGTTCGATTTCCTCCAACCGCCCTCGCTCCAGAAGTTCATAAAGCAGCGCCAGCTCGTAATCCAGTTCCAGCCGCAAAACCGGTATGCGGTCTTCAACGCGATGTGATTTGAAAGCCTGCATGATTTGATCCATGGTCACCACGGGCTCCTTTTGAAACAAAACCTTGTGTTCAACCCCGGATATCTCGACCAGACGAATGACTTCCCCGAACATGATATTCGCAATGATGATCTGGCTGTCCTTGAACCGTTTGACAACGGCATGACCGCGCGTTGCGCCAATCATTTTCTCCATCATATGTGCAAGCTTCTCGTCTTTGAACGAGTAGTTTCCAGCTAGTTTATAGCGGTCAACGATCCGTTGAAATTTCAGCTTAGTCAATTTACGCCCGGTTCGGATTGAGATGATAAAATGCTGTTCACTTTCATTCCAATATAAGGAGTATCCTTCCTGGATCAATGATTTGATCAGATCCTGGATTTGCCGGCGATCAAAACGCAGCTCCAAATTGACATACTCAACTTCATAACAGCGGCTCACGGCAATCCCTCCCCAGCAAACAAATAGAATCATTTCATTTCATGTCTGAATGTTCAGACAACTCTTTCTTATGATCATCTTATACTGAATACTATGTTTTAGCAACTTGGATTCATGTATTTTTATCAAAAAAAAGCGGTATTTCCACAGAAATACCGCCTTAGATCATTTTAAGATATTCCCGGCATGATGATCAGGGATAAATATCAATGGTTTGAAAGCCTCCCACGCCCCATGTTCCATCGGTTTTTTGAATCAGCTTGACCCGATAGGCGTAAAAATGCGAGTTTTCTTCCCACAAACACTCATATTCATTCGTTCCTTCGATCGGGCGTATGTCGTGTACCTTGATTCCTGTCGTAGAGGTCATAACCTTGAGCGCATCGATTTTCTCCTGATCTGTTTCGCGGATGATCGGTTCGCTCATCGGCTCGAATTTTTCAGGATTCTTCAAGCGGTCTCTCAGCTCATCCGACGGAACATAGTAGTCTTTCGTATATTGCTCTGTGGTCACGGAAACACCGTTCAGGTCAATTCCCAGCGACACGAGATCGGCATAGCGAAAATACAGCACTCCGTTGTAGGAGTTCGCCAGAATTTCATGCTTGATGCCGTTCAATTGCACGAGGTATTCGATGACTGAGGAAAATTTGATTTCCGCCGGATAATTCGGATTTCCCGTGATCGGCCCGGTCTGAACAGACCCACTGCCCGCGTTCGTCCCTTGTTGGGAATCCGTGCACGAGGCGGGAACCCTGCCAGTCGGGGCAGGCCTGCTGCCGATAAGAATGGATTTGGTCTCGGAACCCCATAAGATTTCATTCCCGAGCAGTTCGCCGATTGTCCTGACCGGAAGGTAGCTTTCGTTGTTATAAACCAGAACCTTTGCGGCTGCAGCTTCCCGTCCGTCCACCTTGACATGATAATCATTCCTGAGAAATGCAGTCACCTTCTCGCTTTCGCCCGACGCGTAAACTCCAGCGGCAAAAGAGAAGACCGCAATCAATACCGGAACCATAAATTTCACAAATTTATTCAGCATCTTTTGCACCCTCCGTCGATCCCCATCGTCAAGGATGGAAATTGTTGTATACTTGTGCAACATTAATTCATTTCAACATATTTCCGCATAATTCCTGCATTTTTTCACATATTCCCTCATCGAACCTTCAACTTCCCTTTCCGCCTGTGGTAGTATTAGGTTAATCAACAATTTCCGCCGAAAGCAAAGAATGGAGGCAGCAAAAATGACGATACCCGCATTAACCCCGCAGGATTTTGATGTCTTTACGATACCCGGCCTTGAAGCCAGAATGGAACAGCTGATCCGGCAGGTACGCCCGAAATTGACGCGTATCGGAGAAGAACTGGGGCCTTTTCTTTCCGCAATGGCCGGCGAACCGATGTTTGCCCATGTGGCCAAGCATGCCAGAAGAACAGTCAACCCTCCGGAGGATTCCTGGGTAGCCTGGGCAAACAACAAGAAGGGGTACAAAGCGCATCCCCATTTTGAGGTAGGACTTTTCTCGACGCATCTGTACATCCAATTTGCGCTTATTTACGAAAGCGGCAATAAAGCGATCTTCGCCGGCCGCTTAGCCGGCGAGCTGGAACGAATCGGCAAGCTGATTCCGGGAAATTATTATTGGTCCGAGGACCACACCGTCCCCCACGCCATCCTTCATAAGGACATGAATAACGCCAAATTTGCGGAGATGATCCGCAAGCTGCAGAATGTGAAAAAATCGGAGGTCATGTGCGGTGTGAAAATCGACCGCAACGATCCTGTGCTGGAACAAGCCAGCCTGCTTCAGCAGCATATCGAGAATACGCTGGAAACGCTGATGCCGCTGTACAGACTTTCATTCTGATGACCGGTACGGCCATTGTTGGTTTTCTGCTGGTCCGGTTTCTGCTTATGCCGGAGTCCGAGTGGGACGATGAGCGGGAAATTGAACAAACGGTCCAATTCATCGTGCACGGCCTGAGCATGCTGAGTCATGAAATAACTTGCATCTTGATCCAGATTTGCTATACTCGACTTATTTAAAAATCACGATTGAAGGGAAGATTTCAACTGGATCAGCAACTCACCCCTCTGTTTTCGGCGTTAAAGAAGCATGCGGAACAAAATCCGATTCAATTTCACATACCCGGTCACAAAAAAGGAGCAGGAATGGAACAGGAATTCAGCTCGTTTATCGGGGATAACGCGCTTTCCATCGACTTGATCAACATTGCTCCGCTCGATGATCTGCATCGTCCTTCCGGCGTCATCAAGCAAGCGCAAGAGCTCGCTGCCGAAGCTTTTGGCGCGGACTTTACGTTTTTCTCCGTCCAAGGCACCAGCGGTGCGATCATGACCATGATTTTGTCCGTATGCGGCCCCGGAGACAAGATCATTGTGCCTCGGAATGTCCATAAATCGGTCATGGCCGCGATTATTTTTGCCGGGGCGAAACCAATTTTCGTTTCCCCGACCATGGACCCCAATCTGGGCATCGCCCATGGCATCACGACCCGTTCGGTCAAAAGGGCACTGGAAAAACACCCGGATGCCAAGGCGGTTTTGGTGATCAATCCTACCTATTTCGGCATCTGCGCCAATCTCAAGGAGATCGTCGATTTGGTACACAGCTACGATATTCCGGTGTTGGTGGATGAAGCGCACGGCGTACACATTCATTTTCATGAGGATCTGCCGCTTTCCGCCATGCAGGCCGAAGCGGACATGGCCGCGACCAGTGTGCATAAGCTTGGCGGTTCGCTCACCCAAAGCTCCGTGCTGAATGTCAGAAAAGGACGCGTCAACCCGGCAAGGGTGCAATCCATCATCAGCATGCTGACGACAACATCCACCTCCTATCTGCTGCTCGCATCTCTGGATGCCGCCAGAAAGCAACTGGCGCTGAACGGACACAATCTTGCGGAAAAAGCGCTGCGGCTGGCCAAAACGGCCCGCGAAAGGATCAATCTGATTGAAGGGTTGTACTGCTTCGGGGAAGAAATCACCGGAACGGAGGCAGCCTATGATTACGATCCGACCAAGTTGACGATCCATGTCCGAAAGCTCGGAATGACCGGCTATGAGGTGGAAAATTGGCTGCGGGAGCAGTACAATATCGAGGTCGAACTCAGCGATCTGTACAATATTCTCTGTCTGATCACTCCCGGCGATTCTGAGGAAACGGTGAATATTCTGATTCATGCTCTGGAGCATCTGGTCAAATTAAATGACAAACAGGATAAAGCCGGAGAAGTTGTGGTGAAAGTGCCGGAAATCCCCCACCTCTCTTTATCTCCGCGCGATGCGTTTTATGCCGATACGGAAATGATTCCGTTCCGCGAATCGGCGGGACGGATCATTGCCGAATTTATTTTCGTTTATCCGCCCGGAATTCCCATTCTCCTGCCCGGCGAGGTCATCACCCAGGAGAACATCGACTACATTGTGGAGCATCTGGATGTCGGACTGCCGGTACAGGGACCTGAGGACAAAAGCCTGCAGTATTTGAAGGTGATCGTGGAGAGTCAGGCGATTTTCTAGTCTATCCCGCATATTGTTTAGGGATGCATTCATTAATTGCGGAAGCGTAGAATGGGAAGATGCCGTATAGACGACTTTGGCTTTGAGTTTCAACCTTCCGAAGGCCAATTCTTTTAGAAACTCAAAACAACGGAGCTTGAAGGCACTTCTCATTCGCAGTTGGAAGCAATTCCAAATAAATGCACCCCATTGCAACGCCCCCTAATACTGCTCCTTCACGCTGACATTCGGAAGTCTCTGAAGGAAAAATAAGGACAGTTCCTCCACTTCCCGGCGGTCTTTGATCTGAAACACATTCTGGAGATAATCCAAATGATGCATATCCTCCAGCGACAATAAAGAAGACCTGCCTGTCTGCATGCACACTACCAACGGCTTTCCGAAGAAATGGTCGGTATATATGACGGCGAAATCAAATCTCGACCTTTCAGAAACATACCCCATGAAGTTTACCGAAACACGTTCCGTAACATCATACAGCCGATCAAACATGGCAAACCTCCTTTTAAAATTTTCTGAATATTTAATATTTTTATTATAGCACATTTCATTTGGAATGTTTTTCACAAAATTGTGTCATCGGCGGTTGGCACTCCTTATATTGTAAAACAAAAAACGAAATGCTATTATGATTTGGGGTACGTAAATTTCGGAACGAGGTGGAAATCAGAGGTGAGCCAGAGCGCATACATAAAGTTTGTTGAAGGATCCCCCGTTTCATCCGTCAGCTTGGATGAGTTGAAGGCGCAGCTGCTGAACTATAAGGAGCAAACTGCAAAGACTGGCCAACAATTGGATTGGGATTACGCCGATGCGGCCTTTCCTTACGAATTTGCCGCAAAGCCTGAAGGGGAGAACAGATGGTTTTATCTGAAAGGAAAAAACAGTCTTTATAAATACATTGTATTCGGTATCGGCAGTGAAATGCAGAATGATCGGGAAATTTCTTACATCCAGGTTGTGCTGCCGGATGACTGTACACATGGGGACAAGGCAAAGGGCAATGAATTCTGCAAATATTTAGGAAAGGTTTGGCAAGCGGAACTTCATTTGTTTAACGGAAGAATTATGTACTTTAATCCGCGAAAATAAACCTGCTTTGCGCAGCCGCTTGATACGAAAAAACAGGGATGGCCTGTAAAAGGCCGTCCCTGTTTGTGTGATAAGCGTCTATTCTTCCTGCTCTTCCGCAATTTGATTATAAATGGAAACGACCCGTTCCCATTCCTCATCATCCTCAATATTGACGAGATAGGCTTCTTCCCCTTCTTCCTCAATCCGGAAAATAACTCCTTCCGCTTCGATATCGTTTCGATCAAGCAGGACGGCATATGCAGTACCTTCCGTTTCAAACGTATAGACCATCACCATTTCGTGCTCTTGGCCCTCTTCGTCTGTCAAGATAAACACATGCTCCTCTTCATCATGCTCATGACCGATGTCATTCCCGTCATGCTGGTGTCCGCTCATGTATACAACCTCATTTCATCCGATTTTGTAGATGTATCGTCCACCGTATCGTAGCATTTTGACATGGTCCGGTCAAATGAATCGTTTGTAAAAGGGCAGCCTAACCGATTCTAAGGTCAATCCGACAAGCAAGTGATCATTTTCTCCGACACCAGCACATAACTGCTGTCAGGACTCGTTTTCATGAAGAAATGCACCGCATAGTCCCCGGAATATTTAAAATTAACCGAAATCGTAGGAGCCCACCAAAAGCTTTCTTTGTTCTCCGTCAATTCTTTTTGTTTGCTGGCTACGACATTGCCGTAAGGGTCCTCCACCTCGATCTTGATGCCGGACACATTCGTCTTCAAGCTGTCAATCTGGGAAAAAACAGCAAATTCATATTCTCCTCGGGTGACCACGCTGAACACCGTTTTATCCTTGGCCTGAAACGCCATATGTACATTCGGTTTGTAGACATTGACGGTTTGCGTCGAGCTGTCGTAACTGACAAGTGCCTGCAGCGTGCTGGCGATGGCGCGCAGTGGAAGCATCGTTCTGGAGCCACCGTTTTTGTCATCAATGATCAAACCGTTCGAGCTGATCTCTTGATTGTTGACCAAAATCTGGACTGGCTTGCCTTTGTAATACTCATAGACATCATCCGCAAAAACAGTCACACTGCCGAATAAAAACAAAACGAGCGCCAAAACCGTAAAACGTTTGAGCCTCATCGCGTGAAACCTCCATTGATGTAATCGACTTTCTTGCTTGTTTATACTCGGCTTTTTGAAAAGAGTTGCGCAGGAAT
This sequence comes from Ferviditalea candida, assembly GCF_035282765.1. GTDB lineage: Bacteria > Bacillota > Bacilli > Paenibacillales > KCTC-25726 > Ferviditalea > Ferviditalea candida. The sequence goes on from NZ_JAYJLD010000025.1 coordinate 20,255, forward strand.
AAAAAAATACGGCATTTCTTTTATATTTCCATTATTTCCCAGTCATTTAAAAGCATCTCGCCCAGCTTCTCTTCGCATTTGCCTTTCAGTACAGCCGGCATGATCGTGCTGTGATATTCATACCCCTTGTATACATACATCATGTGAACGTCCCGCTTCTCCGTCACTTCCTCCAGAACGATTCGGCAGCCGCTGCGCCGCAATTTGCGTTTAACGTCCACATGCCGCTTTTCGACGGAACGCGCAAGCTGTTCGAAAAAAGCTTCCCATATCCGGGACAGCTTCATCGATGCCGCATGTTTCCGGTCCCATTCGATAGCTTTGAACAAATGCAAGGTCACCATATATTCGTAGATCCACATTTCGATTTGCCGCTCATGCACGCGCTCATTCAATACATATCGCCTCCATTGGAACTGAAACAGAAGTGATATTATTATATCGAACATATGTTTGTTTCATCAAGTGCGCAATTAAATAAGCAAATTTTACATCATAGCAAAAAATGTAGGAAAAATAAACATAAATTTGCACGTTGGGATTTTGATTACATATGGATTGAAAATCCTGTAAAATGTCGATATAACTCATGTCAAAGGAAGTCGGCATATGTATAAACAAGGTCATAATTTAACTTATCAAATCAAGGATTTGCGAAGTTTGTTGGAAACAACGGCCGAGGAATGCAAATACAATTTTCACGATCCGAAAGTCGTCGATCTCAGCCAAAAGCTGGATCGGTTAATCCTTCAAGAGATGAAAGAAAAAGTTCCGATCGGATGACTTCCAGTTCGCTTTTCATCTATCCTGAAAATTCGCTTCCGCTTCAATGCGAATTTTTCAGGTACGCTTCAGCTTGCCATTTTCATCACCTGCTGGTACCATGAAAATGGTATGTGACGTCTAATAAGTGGTAAATTAAAATATAATATATTTACTGTCTACTGTAGATGAAGGGCGGTAAGAGATTGGGCATTCAACTTCAGATGGCCGGCACCGGAAGCGCATTTTCCAAAAAATACTACAATAATAACGCATTGATCCGTATTTCTGATTTTATTTTAATGATTGATTTTGGGATTACGGCCCCTCTCGCGCTTCACCATATGGGAGTTTCGCTCGGTTCTCTCGATGCCGTGCTGGTGACCCATCTGCATGCCGATCATATCGGAGGGCTGGAGGAGCTGGCTTTCCAAATGCTCTACATACACAAAAAAAAGGTCAAGCTGTTCATTCCCACGGTAATGGCCGGCCCTTTATGGGAAAATTCCCTGAAAGCCGGCATGGAAAGCCCTGATGAGGGACTCTACGGATTGGAAGATTTTTTTGATGTAATTCCCTTGGAGGAAAATGAGATTTACCCGATCCATGACGGGCTGTCCGTGGAAATCTTCCCGACCAGCCATGTTTCCGGAAAACCGAACTTTTCACTTATTATAAACGGACACCTCTTTTATTCCGGTGACTGCCGGTTCAACGGGGAACTGCTTGATCGGCTGATCCGCCAATATCCCTGCGATGTCATCCTGCATGACTGCCAGCTGGAGCCGCCGGGCATCGTACACACGTCACTGGACCAGCTTCTTACGCTCCCGCCCGACATTCAGGAAAAAATATATTTGATGCACTACGGCGACCGGATGGAAGAATATATCGGCAAAACCGGAAGCATGAGATTTATCGAACAGCATAAAATCTATCAATTTTAGAATATAAGGCCAGGAACCTTCGGGTACCTGGCCTCTTTGATAAAAGCGCGTTGATGCCGTTCAGAAAGTCGGCAGATTGTCCAGATTGTTGCTGGGGTCGCCGTCGGCATCACCGCGGATATAGGTTTCCCCATCCCTGCCTTTAAACGCGTTGACTCCCTGAATATTGCCGTTCTGCACTTCCTTGAGCGCTTGCTGGTAATCCAGTACCTTTCCCGAGGACGTTTTGAACGACTCGATGTCACCGTCTCCATTCTTGCGAACGGCCACAAAGGTTTCTCGATTTTCCATTCATACCCCTCCTTTCTTCCTTTTACCATGCCCTTCTTCCCAGGAATTATGCCTGAGTTTCACTCTGAAATCGGGTGATCTCCTGGAAGCTGTCCGTCAATTGGCGGCCAACCTGCTGATAAATCGGAAGCAGCCGCCGGTACAGAGAATGGTTCGCTGCAATCGGTGCAAAGCGGGTCACTTTCTCCGCACCCCGATGCAGATCCGGCGCAACTGGATCAACGAGCGTTTCTTTGACGCCCATGGCATACATTCCCAAGATTGCCGCACCCCAGCCCGAGCTTTCCACTGTTTCGGGGACGACCACGGGGATCCCCTGCACATCCGCAAGAATTTGGCACCAAAGCGCTGAACGCGCAAAGCCTCCGGAAGCGATGATTTCCTTCGGACGGTCCGAAATGCCCTCCAGCAGGGAAGCAATGGCGGCGATTTGGAAAATGACGCCTTCCATCGCCGAACGAAGCATATGCTTCTTCTCATGCCGCAGAGACAAGCCGAAATACACACCCTTTGCATTCGCATCCCAAATGGGCGCTCTTTCCCCCGTTAAATACGGCAAAAACAGCAGCCCCTCTGAACCGGGGGGAATTTCTTCCGCCAATTTCAGCATTTTTTCGTAGAGTTCGCCGATTTGCGACTTGTGAAGCTCGGCTTTCTCCCTGAACACCTGCTCAGCCAACCACTGCAGAACCAGCCCTCCGTTATTGGAAGGTCCCCCAACCACCCAAAAGTCTTCCGCCAATGCGTAGCAAAACAGCCTGCCCCCGGCATCGAAGGCCGGCTTCCCGACAACCGTGCGCACAGCACCGCTTGTGCCGATTGTGACCGACATCCGCTCCGTGCTCATCACCCCGGAGCCCAGGTTGGCCAAGACTCCGTCAGAGGCCCCGATGATAAAAGGCGTATCGGGATGAATTCCCAAACGCGATGCATATTCCGGCATCAGTCCGGTCAGCCGGTATGTTGTCGGAACCGGTTCGGACAGCTGGTCCTCACGGATTCCCGCCGTCTGCAAAGCCTGCTTGTCCCAACTCAGACTATTTAGGTTGAACAGGCCCGTTGCGCTGGCAATCGAATGATCGACAATATACCGCCCGAACAATCGGAAGCATACATATTCCTTAATGCCAATGAATTTGCCGGCACTAGCAAAAATCCCAGACTGATGCTCCTTCATCCACATCAGCTTCACCAATGGGGACATGGGATGAATCGGTGTACCCGTTGACCTGTATATGGATAATCCAAGCTCCGTACGGTTCAATTTTTCGGCGACTTCACGGCCTCGCTGATCCGCCCAAGTCATGCTGCGGGTTAAGGGACGATGATGCTCATCCATCGCCATCAAGCTGTGCATGGCCGAGCTGAACGCTATACACAACAATTCTTCAGGAGAAATGCCGGAGAGCTTCATCAGCTCTGAGATTCCCGTCAAAACTGCAGCAAAAATCTCCTCCGGATCCTGCTCGGCCGTATCCGGATTTGGCGTATGCAGCGCATATGAAATAGAGCGTGAAGCCAGAATCGTCCCATCCGGATCGAACATCAGCGCTTTCATGTTGGTTGTGCCGATATCAACAGCGATAATTTTCCCCCTCAATGCTGTCCGCTTCCCCTTTCAACCAATCGCGTTTACAGAACTTTCTTCATTCTGACATGGGGCATTCCCGCATCCAAAAAGATTTCTTCCGATACGGGCCGATAGCCGGCTTTTCGGTAAAAGCCCTCGGCCTGCGTCTGCGCGTCCAGGATGGCCTGATGAAAACCAAGCTCCTTGGCCCACTGCTCCAAACCGTCCAATAGCAGTTTGCCCAGTCCCAGTCCCCTATGTTCGCGAAGCACCGCCAAACGCTGAAATTTAACGGTGTCTCCTTCATACGCCCTCCATCTGCCTGCGGCAATGGCGCGGCCTTCCATTCGGATGAGAATATGGTGACAAGCCTCCGGAGACCGGTCAAACTCGTCAACCTCCAGATTTTCGGGAACCTGCTGTTCAACAATGAACACTTCCCTGCGAACCGCCAGGCAGCCCGCCAGCTCCTGCTCCGTGGACACTCTTAGAAGATCGGCCGTTAGTTTCATAAAGTTCCAGCCCCCTTTCTCCATTTTTGTCGCTTTTACTATTGTAAGGGATTTCTTGAGCAAAAAAAACTCGCGATATCCTTTCCGGACAAAAATAAGGGCGTGCTTCATTGAAAATTCAATTAGCACGCCGCTTTCGCTGCAGATGTCTATATCATTTTTACGTTTTGTTACTGAACGCTGGGACCCGCTTGTTGAATGGATTCGGCAACGCCCTTGAATTTCTTGAAATTTTCGGCGAACTGCGCGGCCAGCTGCTTCGCGGTCCGGTCGTAGGCTTCCGGATCGGCCCATGTGTTTTTGGGCTGAAGGATGTCCGACGGTACACCTTCCACCGCTTTCGGAATAGCCAATCCGAAAATCGGATCCGTTTCATATTCCGCATCGTTCAATTGGCCTGCAACCGCTGCAGTTACCATCTTGCGGGTATATCCGAGCTTCATCCGCTTCCCGCTTCCGTAGCCCCCCCCGGTCCAACCGGTATTTACCAGGAACACGCTGACGTCATGCCGATTGATCTTGTCTCCCAGAAGCTCCGCGTAAACCGTTGGAGCCAGCGGCAGGAAAGGTGCTCCGAAACAAGTGGAGAAAGTTGCCTCAGGCTCGACCACGCCTCGTTCCGTACCCGCCAATTTGGAGGTATAGCCGGACAGGAAGTAGTACATGGCCTGTTCTTTCGTCAGCTTGGCAATCGGCGGAAGCACGCCGGTGGCATCAGCCGTCAGAAAGATGATGGTTTGGGGATGTCCAGCCATGCTGGGCTGCAGTGCCCCGGGAATATATTCAAGCGGATATGCCGCTCTCGTATTTTCTGTCAGTTTGTCGCTGTCGTAGTCGGCGATTCGGGTGTCCTCCCGCAGCACCACATTCTCCAGAACAGTGCCGAAACGGATCGCATTCCAGATTTCCGGCTCGCCTTCTTGACTGAGACGAATGCATTTGGCATAGCAGCCGCCTTCAAAGTTGAAGACCCCGCGATCCGACCAACCGTGCTCATCGTCTCCGATCAAAGCGCGTTCCGGATCCGTCGAGAGCGTTGTTTTGCCTGTTCCGGACAGCCCGAAAAACAATGCCACATCCCCATCCTTGCCCACATTGGCGGAGCAGTGCATGGAGAGAACGCCCTGCTTGGGAAGCAAGTAATTCAATACGGAGAAAATCGATTTTTTCATTTCTCCCGCATAGTGAGTTCCGCCAATCAGCACTACACGCTTTTCAAAAGAAACGACAATGAACGTTTCCGAACGGGTTCCGTCAGTTTGCGGATCTGCAGACAAACCGGGAACGCTGATCACCGTAAACTGCGGCGAATGGTGCTTAAGCTCTTCCGCATTGGGACGAATAAACAATTGGCGCACAAACAAATTCTGCCAGGCATACTCATTAACAAACCTGACAGCCAATCGATATTCGGGATCCGCTCCGGCAAAACCGTCAAATACGTAAAGTTCTTCTTGCTTGTTCAAGTAATCCAAAGCTTTCGTGTACAGCCTGTCGAACGCATCCTGCGACATAGGCTGGTTTACGGCTCCCCAATCAACATCTTTATCCACCGACGGTTCCCGTACGATGAATTTGTCTTTGGGAGAACGTCCCGTATATTTTCCGGTTTCTACCCGAAACGCGCCTGTCGAGGTAAGCATGCCTTCTCCCCGCTGTAATCCCAATTCAACAAGCTGGACTGCCGAAAGATTGTGATGAACTTTCTTGGCGGCCAGGATTTCGTGCAACCCGGAGGGAGCCACATGAATATTCACTTTTGCATTCCTTCCTTTCCGATGTCTGTAGAAACAATGATCAGAATAGAATCAATATTACATCATAATAAGGGGATATTTTCTATTTAAGATGAAATATATAATTATATATTACAATATATTTACGCGGAATCAATCTTAATTTAGCAATAAATTCATCTTTTTTTTATATTATTTACAAAAATCGTGATATGAATCCCGCATCAAAATTGAATTTTGTCCCGATCGACTCTGCAGCTGCTACGGATTATCCCGAAAAGGAATGGCCAGCGGTTCCTTTTACACTCGTTTTGATGCAAAACAGTCCGCCGGCATGGGGCTGCTCGCGCAGCTCCGCTTCACTCAGGCCCTTGCGGGCCGTTGTAATATAAAGCTCATCCATGCGGCTTCCGCCAAAAGCGCAGGACGTCACTTTGGAAGCGGGAACGGGAACCTCCTCCAGACATTCTCCCGTCTCGGGATTCCATCTGGAGACCTTCGCCCCATCCCAATGAGCAATCCATAGCATGCCTTCCTCATCGATCGTCATTCCGTCCGGCAATCCCTCCCCTTCCGGAATGCAAATAATCTGCCTTGGCCGGGCCAGGCTTCCCGAATCCAGATCAAAATCGAAAGCGGTTACGGCTCGCGTCGGAGTGTCAATATAATACATAGTCTTATTATTCGAACTCCAGGCGATTCCATTGGAAACGCTTACACTGTCGAGCATTTTGGTTACCGACTTATCGGGTGACAAGCAATAGAAAGCTCCTAAGCCCGGCTGCTCTTCAAGATTCATGGTTCCCGCCCAAAACCGTCCTTTTACGTCGCATTTGCCGTCATTGAAACGGTTGCCCGGTTTGTCCTGTTCGGGATCGGCAATTGGAGTCAGCTGCTTGTTCCGGAAATCGTAGAAATAAAAACCGCGATGCATGGCCAGCACCAGCCCCCCCGACTGCCTGGGAACGACAGCGCTTACGTATTGGCCCACCTGAATGAACTGCGAGGTATCGGATAAAGGGTGGTACATGTGGACTTTTTGTTCGACGATATCCGTCCAGTATAAGGTGTTGGCGTTGGCGTCCCAGCAAGGTCCTTCACCGAGCGTCGCCTTGGCGTCGATCACCAGCTCAAGCTTCTCATACATATCGAATCCCTCTTTCCCTGATTATTTTGCATGGTTCAACAGTTCCCGTATTTATATGGATATTACGATTGGCTAACTATTATATCTTGCATAAATAAGTTTCGGCAGCTTGGCTCCGCAATTTGCATGAGTTAATAATTCAACATGCGTCAACCTTATACCTTCCAATTAAAGTGAGATAACCCTATTTTATAAGAAATCTTGAATTGTAGATAAAAAATGAGAAAACGCCTGACGGCGTCCTTGGATCGTACCCAACCTTTCGAGCGTGATGGGGTCATGGGTATTGGGCTACAGCCGCTGTTGAAGTTGTGTTCCCTGGAATGAAATGTTACGGTAACAACACAACTTCAAAGGCGTAAAAGTTCTGTTATGTGGTATTCATATGCACACCTTTATAATATTCCGGATACATCTCTCCTCCGCATTCCTCACAACTGAATTGTGGAGGCACAGTTGGATCTCCATCATCCATCGCATCGAAATTCTGAACCACATTCAGTCGGTAACGAAACGTCACCGTCCCTCCGTCATACGCTTCGATCCGACTGACCGCTATCGCCGGTCTTCTCATGTAAAGCCCGATATATCCCAACTGTTGTTTCACGTTGTCACCAGCATACTTCTCGCAAACCCTCATCAATGGTGAACACTATGCCGACCGGTATTCGCTTTAATACCTTAGCAAACTTAAACTTTCCGAGACGGAAAAAACTGCTTGTTTCCAAGCAGTCCGTGCACGCTTTTTCCCAATCCTTCCGGGGTTTTCCCTGCATCTCCGATTCAATGGTTGAGCATATCAAACACTTGTTTTCCCACAATCGTCAGTGTCATCATAAGAAAAATCGGCTTGACGAAAGCATTTCCCTTCTTAATGGCCAATCTTGAACCCAAATACGCGCCTGGAATCATCGATAGACCCATCAGCAGCCCGTACTGGAAATTTACCAAGCCGAAAATCAAAAAAGCAGCCAAAGCTGATACATTTGTAACAAAGTTGACCACTTTAGCGTTTCCGGCGGCAGTGACAAAATCATGCCCCATTAAATAAAACGAAAAAATCAAAAAGGACCCTGTTCCCGGTCCGAAAAATCCGTCATAAAAGCCGATAACGGCCAGCAAGAAGGCCATCCCCAATTTAGCGGGGAAAGACAGCGTTCGCGTCCGTTCAGCTTTCTCCGTTTGTTTTTTCTTGAGAACGGTGCGAAGGGTGATCAACACCAGCAGAACGGAAATCACCGGCTTCAAAAATTCCGCGGGAATAGCGGAAACCAATATGGCTCCGGACGCGGAGCCTGCAGCAATCAGAGGAATCGCCCACTTCAGAAATCCAAACTTTACATGACCCGAACGAAAATAATTGATCGAGCTGGTCATCGAGGACATGGTGCTGGCCAACTTGTTGGTTCCCAATACCAGTGCGGGCGGAAGATTGATGAGCAAAAGTGCCGGAATTGAAATCAGACCGCCTCCTCCGGCAATCGCATCCACGAAGCCGGATAAAAATCCAAAAACCATAACGATGATGATTTGTTCCATTGTCCTCATCCAGTTCAGTAGTTATTTATTCATGCCGCTTAAAAACTGCTAATTCCCTAGTAGTTTGACGAAGCGAACTCGACAGACATTTTACCGGCTCACATGCTGCATGATTTCAGAAGCGATCATTAGGACATCGTTCCATCCATTCCATATTTCCAGCGAAACGGAATCGGGTTTGCGTTCACTTCTTCAAGATATTGTTCGATTCGTTGTTTCAACTCTTCCTTGGATTGAACACGAATGTGACGCAGCACTTGTTTTGTCATCTTAGCAAAAAACACCTCGATTATGTTTAACCACGAACCATCGGATCATAGATGCTATCCAGTTTTTTGAGAAAGTCGACAAACTCTTTGCTGCGATGGCGGTCTTCCACCGCACCTATCACTTGACCGGTTACCAGATCAATACCCGCAAGCAAACTGAGTGTGCCGTGACGCTTATACTCAGGATCTCTGGCAATCGTGGGATGCTCGCCCGGTTCGGGCGGCAAATCTTCGGCCGTACTTCCCTATCGCTTGGATTCCCGGTTTCTCATCATACGGCACATAGACATCACATAGAGGTTTAAGCTCTTCGTTTTCCAGAATATATTCAACCTGCTGGGTAACAGTTGCTTCAGGCAAGGATGACCTTCCTTTTCGGCGTTGGCTTGGATGTGTCCGGATAATTGTCGTAGCGTCCACACTTCGCTGGCGTATCCAACATCTTTGGGCTTGTTGACAGGCTAAGGATACGACCCATGCAATGGCCGCAGGAGTCATTTCTGTTGGGCGTCCGGACCGTTGTTCCTCTTCCAGAGCTTCCTTCACACCCTGCACCAGAGCTTTGTCAATGCAGCGTTAGTTTTAGGGACGGTCGCCCCGAGAGCCTTTGCGATCTTAGGAATACTCAAACCATCGGCATAGTGCAGGATCATTCGTGCACGTTCAACACGACGGAATTCTTCTGTTCTGGATTGGCTGATCCGTTGAAGAAATTGACGATCCTCCGATGACAAAACCAAGGATTGTTTTGTGGATTTAAACAATGGAATCACACTCCATTTAAGGTTATTAATTCCATTATGCCACAATAACAGAAATAGTGATAATATTTTTAGAACGTTATACTAGTATTATATTACAATTACGGAAATTGAACAATCTCCTTTGATTAAATAATTCGAAATATCGCGCGCTTTCCACCATCGGCGTACAATCGGAATGATCACCCTGCAGGCCGATTTCGAAGATGAAGTCTTTACTCAGGACACAGGGTTTCACCATAGACCAATCGATTCTCCCCCCCAAAGGAAGGGAATCGTGGCCGTGGCCCATGCTGTCAACTTAATAGCGGGCATGACACATTTTTCCTTGAAGGCGTATGGATCCTTTATCATGGCTTGCGCTCCGGCCATTGTTGGAACCGTTGAGACAAGCGCTGCAAAAACCCTCGAAAAAACTAATTTTTTCCATTTTTTCGTGTCCCTCCTCAAACAAATTTTTTTCTTCCGGATACAACGATAATGGAAAATTCTTAACTGTATCTTACAAAACGATTAAACAGGCGTTATGTTTTACTGTCAATTCTCTTAACCCGGCGGTTGTCGGAGGCATGACAGCCGCAGCCGGAATCGTCTCCGGAATCCTGACGATGACCTGCAGATCCTTCTCCTCCACCGCAAGGTATAGCTCTGCAGAATTTCCAGAAACAGATCCTTCAGATGACAGCGCTCGGGGCACAACGTCTTAGTTCCCGCCTGCAGGCGGGAGAGCTGGAGCAGATCCTCAATCAAGCCGCTCAATCTGCGGGTTTCCAGGCGAATCGTATCAAGATAACGGGCGAATGTTTGCTCGTCCCGGATGGCATTGTCCTGGATCGCCTCCATGAAGGATTGAATCGACGCCATCGGCGTTCTCAGATCGTGCGAAACGTTCTCCACCAGCTCTTTCCTTGATGCTTTCCCCAAAGGTCTTCCAGCGAATTTTGATGATGTGAACTCACTGCCGACACTTGATTTTCACCAAGAAATTCCAAAATATGAATCCGAGCTATTGAGTGGTCACGGATTCAGGTTAATATTTATTAACTCCTTTAAAAAACCACCGGACAAGACCCGCAGCGCCGATTGAATGCGCATGCGTCGCCATACCCAATGGTTTTTCACATGACTCGATATTTGAGGATTCGCGATCAAACGGCAGCTTCCTTGCCAAGCATCGCACTTCGCTTATACGGCTTCACAGCACGGAGCAGCACTGTTCATGAAAGCGGACCCGCAATCCTCTCTCCTCCGCATGGCGGATTGTCTCCGGTAAAGGATAGGCCATGCTTTGCACTCCCACCTCGACCGCCCACTGCTCCATCCGCTGCTTCTCCGGACCTGCCGGTTTCGCGCAGCCCAAGGAAATGGGGATTTCCGGCATCATGATACGGGCCACAGCCAAAATCCGTCCCACCTGGTCTCCCTGAACTGCCGGCAGGCCTGCCATCCCCGTTCCCGGGAGAGGCTGCAGCACCACAATAACCAGCTGAGCCGCCCCTTCTTCCCGAATCATCCGCAAAGCCTCCCATTCCCCGCGGATTTGCCCAAAGTGTAGACCGACGACCACATGCGGAACCGCAGCCAGCCCCTCCTCGCGAAGAATGCGCAGCGCCTCACGGTAGGCCTCCGTCGTGCGTTTCAGGTGATAGACCTCCCGGATGGTATCGTTATCGCCGATAATGTCCAGCAAAATTTGATCCACGCCGGCTTTTTTCAAGCCGCGGGCAACCTCACGGCGAACAATTCCAGTATGTACCAGAACCTTCAAGCCCTTTTTCTTCAATTCCGCAATATCCTCCAGAAAACGTTCCAAAGGGACGGACCCGTCCTCCAAGCATCCCCCGCTGATCAGCACGCCTTCCACACCGGCATCCGACAAAGCGGCGCCGATCTCGGCGAGCTTCTCCGGCGTCCTTGCCGTCAGCATGCCTTCCAGCACCTTGGTCCCGCAGTGCTCGCATTGCAAGGCGCAGGCGCTTCCGGTCACGCTGACGGTGCGGAAAGCTTCCCGCCGATTCTGGTAATGGCCGGTGTCATAATGCTTTTGACTCGGCGCCGCAAACAGTATCTCCGCCGGAAAGTTGCGCTCGGTCAGCCTCCGGGCTTCCGCGACCAGCTCCTCGAGCGGCGTCTCAGCCCATCGCTCCATCATCTGCTGCATGGTCATCCCCCTCCCAATCGCTCCACAGTTGCGCCCGGATGTCTTGAATATCCGCAGGGGTCGGAACAAAGGGAAAATTCCGCATCGGTTCGCTCGGACGCCCGTTGCCGTACGGACGGTTACAGGCCGTTTGACCGTGCTCGTCGGGGCAGCCCGAGGTCACAAAGGGATGACCCGAGTCGATAACGACATCCAGGTCCTCAGGAGCCAATCCATAATCCACGACTTGCCCGGAACGATTGAAGCGGAAATGGTGAATGTTGACGCCCAGCTCATTGATCAAATACCGCCCCAGCTGGCACCGGCGATATTGCCCCAAGGGCGGCTGCGGATGGTCGCCCAGCAGCGTGCTCGGTTCCGGGTTAAAGGAAAACAGATGCGTAACGACGTTCAAATCCTGCGCCCGTTGGCAGGACTCCAGCAGCTCTTTTTCCGTTTCACCCAAGCCGACGACAAGATGAATCCCCACGGTCCCGGGTTCAAACACCTTGGTCGCCTCTTCCGTTACCCACCAGAAATGATCCCAGCGATGCGGACCCTTTACCGGCCGGCCGCGGTGCCGCTCGAAAAGCTCCTCCGTGGCGGCGTCAATGGCGATGTCCACGCGATCGGCTCCCGCGTCCTTGATTTTTTGCAGATCATCCTTGGACTTGATCAGGGAAGCGGTAATCAAACCGGAAATCAAGAGATCGGTCCGCTGCTTAAACTCCTCGATCACCTGCAGGGAATGTCCGAAAGATTTCGGATTGGCCAGCATTCCGACACATAGGCGGCGCATTTGATGCTTGATCGTGTTGTTTCTTTCAATCAGCTCATCGACCTTGACAACAGGCCATTTCACCCGGATAAAGGTCCTCTCGTCGCGGGCGACCCGCCGTTCCCTCGATACCCCGCAATAGGAACAGTTCGCGGAACAGTTTTCCTGGTAGGTCATCAATACGTTCAGGCCGCGAAGAACAATCTCCTCCCGGGCAAATTTCCCTTTCTCCAAACCCAAGGTCATCGCGCCGGCCAAAGAGACCATAACAGAATCCGGACTCTCCGGCATTCCCTTCTGGTGCGGACGTTCTTCCACCAAAGGCACGTCCGTGCTTTTAGACGCATGATCCGTCGTTGCCATAATATCCCCTCCTTGAAAATTCTCTTCCGCTAGAATTATTTCAATTAGGGCTCGTGATGAAATTAGTTCCACTTTTGGCGGTAAAGTATCAAGCGGTTTAATTGATCTTTGCCGCCAATTTAGTGGAAGTTATTTCATCTCGATGCCTTGTTAATTCTTCGAGGACGCTTCAGGATGCCTTTTCTTATTGACTTGTGGAAAATGAATGATTTAACGCTTGTTCAAACACATTTATCCAATCATCTACCTGTACACCGAAATAGCGGTTGCCTTCCGCATAATGGTTCTGAACAAGCTGATACAAGCGGCCCAAGTCAGCGGGGGCCTCCTTCAATACGGCTTCAAGATCCATGACCGCTCTTTCCGGGTATACGAAAAAGTCGCCCGTCAAAAATGCGCGCCGGATTCGCTTGGCTGCCGGATCCACCACCAGGGAAGCCTTGATCATTCCCCCCGGAGCTTTAAAGCTCGCTGAGACCATTTCATGCCCGGAGCGGGGCGGTTTTCGCCGGTCAATCCAATCAGGCTGGCGATAATTTTCCTGAATCTCCTCCCATTCCTTCAGCTCCTCCGCCGTCAAATTCTCCGGCTCCGCCTTGACCTGAAGCACCGTCTCCAAAGCCGATACCATGGCAGCCTTGACTTGCTCCATGGGCGGCGCTTCCCCTAGCAGCTCATGCAGGGTTACCGTCCGCTGGCGAAATGAGGACACTTCCTTATCCGACAGCTTTTGAATCGGCAGGCGAAGCACCTTCAGCATCGTTTCAACATCGAAGTCGACCAGCAGAGTGCCTTGATAAATCAGTGCCTCCCCCCATTCGGTGCCTCCGGTTCCGGAAATTTTGCGGCCGCCCACTTCAACGTCATTCACCGGCCGAAAATTAGCCTGTATGCCGAATTGCGATAATGTCTCGATAACGACTGCGGACAACTGACGATAAATCTGTCCCGGATCTGTCGCAAGGGCCGGATTATCGCGTCCGATGCAAATCTCCCAGCCCAGCTGCCGGGAATCCATATAAATGGCTCCGCCGCCGGTCATCCGCCGATTGTATTCGATTCCCAATTCCTCGCAAACGTCCCGCCGGATTTCCAGATCAATCGCCTGATGATATCCGACCAAAGCGGTGTGCGGGGAAAACTCCATAAAACGGATCGTATCCGGCACCCGGTTTTCCGACCGCGCCCGGATGACTACTGCATCCAAGGCCATTTGGCGCCACGCCTGCAACGGGCCGGGGTCCAAAAGCCGCCATATTTTCGCCATTATTGTCCACCTGCAATGAGAAGCGCCTGATACGCTTCGGACGTTATCAAACGGTTTAGATCCTCTTGTTGATTTGGCTGGATTTGAACCATCCATCCTTGATCGTAAGGAGACTGGTTCAACAAGGGCGGCGCCTCTTCAACCCGTGCGTTAACACTGACAACCACCCCGTCAAAGGGAGCATAAATCTGACCGACCCATTTGCCGGATTCGATGCTGCCGATCGGCTGTCCGGCTTTGATTTCCGTCCCAGCAGCAGGCAGGGAAACATAAAGGATATCTCCGGCCGTATCCTGCGTATAATCAGTAATTCCCATCGTGACTTGCGATCCATCGATAAGGTACCACTGGTGGCGTTGGTCATACATGCGGTCGCCGGGAACTGTCCATTGTGATAAAGGCTGAATCGCCATTTTTATTCACTCCTCTACCGAAATTCAACTTGATCTTGCCAACTCTATCTGGCAACTCGTTCTTTTGCTCCTATCAAATCAAGCAAGGCCTGTTTCAGTCCGTGAGCAAGAGGCGCAGCCTCAAGCTCCTCCTGCGTGCCCTTCAACGGGGCTAAATCACCGTAAGTACCCGGCAATCCCCAAACTCTCAGGAGTCTGCAGCGGTTGACGTCAACCTCAGCCACCAGCCGCGGGAAATGCGGGTCGCGTGAGGCACGCAGATAGATCCCTTCGCGCACCTTGATGGAATAAAGCGCATCCGGCCGCTTGCTGCGGGAGGCTGTCAGCCATTCACGGTTAATCAGCTTTTCGCCTGCTTCACGCAGCGCGTGCTCGAACCGTTCCCGAGGAAATGGCATCGGGACAGCCTGCAACTGTTCAGCAAATACAGACGCCAAATCCCGCATTACCCGCTCCGGCGACCATATCCGATCCGGCAGCAACTCGCATAAGGTCGTAAGATGATTCCGCATACTGTCCGCAAAAGCCAGGCGCATAATGTCATGCGGAGCCGACCGCACCTCGGCCATGGCTTCCACTGAAAAATCGAGCAGCAGATTGCCGACAACTACTACCCGATCCTCCAATTGTCCGCCAGCATTGCCGGAAATTTTACGACCGCCCGCCAAAATATCGGCAGGCAGCCGCAGCTCGGCTGACAGTCCAAGTCGTTTTAAATAGGAAACAACCGGATCTAGAGCATAACGATACCAGCGTTCCGGCGTCCGAGAACCGGTTACTCTTCTCGGATTCACAATAATCTGAAAGAAAACCTGCCGGCGGTCCAAATAAACCAGCGAGCCTCCCACCTTGCGGCGCACCACAGGAAGTCCGCACTCCTCGTTATAGTCCTCCCAGGCTTGATGGCAGCCGAGCGAGACATAGGGTGTTGCCGGCCAGCATAGGACAATCCCCTCTTCATTGAGTTGGGCAAGGCCGTGATACAGAGATTGTGTGGTGATCCAATCCACTTCACCCAATTGATAGATTGGCAGCATCTTATGCCTCCGTAAACCAAGCTTTATCCTGCTATCAGCTATGCAATATTCATTTGTTTGTTCTTCCAGCTGCGCATGGCAAATGCCTCCAAGCTTCGGTGCTATGAGTTTCATGAACATAGCCTGATCAGCGTGCTGCAAATTTCCACCTCTCGAGCCTAAAAGCTTTTTTAGAAAGTGACCGTCACATCCGCGTCAAAGGCATATTCCAGGAAGGCGGCCGCTCCGCCGACATCGCAGCTCTCTCCGATTTGCGCTTTGCCGATTCCCAGTACATCCATGGTCATCTGACAGCCGAGAAACTTCACGCCGGCCTCCTCTGCCATGTCCATCATTTCTCTCACCGACGGCAATCCCGCCTGACTAAGTGCCGCAGCAATCTGCTCCTTGCCCGGTGGCATTTGCAGCGATTCCGGCGAGGTCAAAATCGCCAAGCCCTCAAATGTGAAAAATATCGTGACCTCTGCATCCATTGAAGCCGCCGCCGTTGCAATATTGAGCACCTTGTATGCGGTATCAAGAGTTCCTTGCGAAGCGATAATAGCCACTTTGCGCGCCATACCGAATTCCTCCTTTTAAATTTAATAGCCTCTCGGCATTCGCCGAGGCAGGTGGGACAAGGTTTTTCTTGTTCCATCCAAACTGCTTTCCTCCTACTTTCGTAGGAGGATTTTCGGTCGTACCTTCTACACGAAAACCAGTGATGATCCAAGGCTGTTCCCGAAGACTCCACGCGACTGGCGAAAAGTCGAAGCTGATTTACAAGCGCCGCACCTCCATCGAGCGGTCCAACAAACGGGAGAAGCTCGATTACAAGTTGGAATCCGGCAGGCACCGCTCTACCATGATGTGGTACATGCGTATCTATGGCATTATGATCTGTCAGCGCATTGATGCGTGGCACGTTAGCCAAAAGGAGCAGTGGGATCCACTTCGGTCAACGATTTGCCCTGCTGCCGCCTAATTTTTTAAAAAACTCCTCTTTTTCATCGGGGTGGTCTGCCTATTTTTGAAAATGGGTTTCATTTTCCACTTTTTCCAGTTCAAAAACGTCAGTTTCTAGCTACCGCCCCCTTCAGCAGCACTCGAATTCCGAGAGGCTATTTTATTTAAAATCCTGTAACTCTTCTCAAACAGAATCCTTCTGTTCCATCAAGCGATCCAACCTCTCCGACAGCTGCGGATCTTCACAAAGCAAAACCAGTTCTCCCATCGATACCCCTTTTCGAAACGAACCCTGCAGCGCCAGCTCATTATCCTTGATTCTCCCTTTGGATGACAAGCTGCCAATGTCCGACAGAGGGAGGCTTTCCCGGACCCTGAGGCGCCAGTTCGGCAGTCATGAACAGACGGTACCCCTCAATCGTCTCGTAATACGGCAGGTGATCCATTCGCCCGAAGTTGATGTTGCGCAGCGCATCGTTGATCTCCATCAAAAAATCCAATCGGTCATCGAACCAGGGGGCTATCCTGGACAGGGGGAGCTGCTCCCTTCTTTTCATGCTTGGCGACCTCCGTTTCGCGGCTGGTCATCCGTACGGACAGGATTCGGAATTGGCATTTTCCACCCATCGCTCACACGCTGCGCGACCGCACTGAACAATTCCGCCTCATATAGTCCGAAGCGGCCGACTTGCTGTGACTTGACAGCCAGCACTCCCTGCACCAATCCCGAACGGATGATGGGCAGGGCCACTTCAGAGCGGGTTTGCAAGCCGTCTTTAAGGTTTCCGTGAAAGCGCCGGACATCTTCAACAATTTGCACAACGCGATCGAATGCCGCTGAACCCACAATCCCCTGACCCCAGCCAATGCGCGGCAGCGTCGGCTTGCCTTGAAAGGGTCCCAGCGTCAAGTCGCCTCCGACGCTCTCCGTCACGTACCAGCCGAGCCAGCTGACCTCCGGCAGTGAATGAAATAAAAATGCGCTGACATTGCAAAGATTGGCCAAAAAATCCGTATCCCGATTCCACCATTCATCCACTTGCTTCAGCATTTCCGGCAAGGCGACCTCACTGCCGTGATTCCGTTCCTCAGCCATATCCGTACGCTCCTTAGAATGTCACGAAGATATCCGCTTCGGCAGCCATTTCATTGACGGCGGTGCCTCCGACGACTCCTTCAATTTCTATCAAATCATCCACCGTGCAATCATTCAGATCCAGGCTTGGCGCGCATACATAAAACTTCACGCCGGCTTCGCGGGCCTGCTCAATGAAAAAATCCAGCGTCGCTCCTTCGCCGCCTTCCTTGATCCTGAGCGATTCCGCGACCCCCTTTTTCAAAAGGCTGGTGCCTGTGACCGTAAAGACCATGGAAACATCATAATCCATCAATGCCGCAGTTGTCGCCAAAAAGAAGGGCGATGCCGAACGGTGGGGCGCTTCAACACCCGTGGTTTGCATGTAGACGGCTTTTTTTACATCTTCCGACATATTCTCGTCTCCCTTCACTTTGCTTTCTTAATCCGGTAAAAAAACACGCTGCCCTGTTCCTCTGCAGCCAGCAGTTCATGTCCCGTAGCGCGGGCCCATGCTTTGAAGTCCGCCATGGATCCGGGATCCGTGGACTCCACTTCGATAATCTGCCCGATCTCAATCCCCGTGATCGCTTTTTTGACACGAATGACCGGCAGCGGGCACTTCAAGCCCTTGGTATCCAGTTTAATTACGTTTTCCTCTGTCATTGACCTTTCCCCTTTCTAGGTATTGGTGGAGTTCGCCGCCCGATAGGAGGCCAGCAGATCGTCCAAGCCGACTCCCGGCATCTCTGAGCGTTCCAGCAGCCGTTTGGCTTGCAGAATAAAGTTTTGTTCCGCGACCTCCTGGCCGATGATCCCTTCGGTGAACGCTTGCAGCGACTCCTCCGGATAAACAAAGAAATCTCCCGCTAACAGCACATCGTCAAAGACTCCCCCGCGCTCGCGGTATATCAAACGAATCAACCCTCCCGGGGCCTTATGAACTCCTTCATAGAGACGGACATCCCCGGATATTTTGACGCCGTCAAGCAAAATTCCCTCGGAGCGAAAGACAAAATCCGTTGAAAACAGCTGAGACTCCAGCCGCTTTAAAGCGGTTTGTTCCGCCTCCCTCAATGTTCCGTGCACCACAGGCTCACCCAATATATCGGCAAAACCTTCCACCAGCCATTCGGTAACCTGTTCCCGGTCCGGCAAAGGGCGATCGCCCATTTCCCGTTTGATCGAGGTCATGTATTCCTCTAAACCTGAAACCAGCTTGTCGCGGAATTTCTCCGACGGTACCCGCAGTACCTTGGCCATGGCAGCAATGTTAAAATCCATCATGATGCTTCCTACAAGCACCGTCGCTTCCGCAATGTTCGCCGCGCCGGTGCCGCCGATTTTGCGGGCTCCCACCACCAGATCATTGACCGGCCTGTGCCGGGCGGGAATGCCCATTCTCTGATAGGTCCGGACCGGAGCTTGAAGGTACTTTTCATACAACTGCTCCACATTCACGAATTGCTGCGGAATCACCAGATGCCAAAAGATTTGATCATAATCCAGATATACCGCGCCGCCCCCCGTCATTCGGCGGCCAACCGGGATTCCTTGAGCGAAGCAGTATTCCACATCCACTTCCCGGCTTGTGACTTGATGGTGTCCTACACAGACGTACGGTTCCCGCGGGCTGACAGTAATCAACGTCAGCTCATCGCCCTGCGACATTTCTTGAGCTACGGCATGATATACGGCCTGCGACCGGGGTGCGGAAACGGTTCCAAGATTCAAATAACGCATTGATGCAGCCTCCCTCGTTACTGCATTGACGTCCCATGATGTTCATTCACCGGAAGTTAATGAACATATGACACGCTGAAGCGTTCGATTATTGCAGCTAATGATCCTGCGACTATTGATCCTCTTTTTTACCGCCAGGCGGGAGCATGCAGCTGAAGCCCTCTTCCGTCAATTTGACTTCATACCGTTTTGCCACCTCCGGCCCATTCAAGAGATTTCCTTGGGGCCAATCGGGAAGGGACGGCTGCAAGCGAACGATCCACCCCTCGCCGTAGGGGTCTCGGTTGATCAAATTCGGGTCGGCCGCCGCCAGCGGATTTAATTCCAGCACGGTTCCTTTCAGCGGCGCCGGAAAGGGACCAACCCATTTGCCTGATTCGATGGTGGCTGTGCTCTTGCCCGCCTCAACCGACTTTCCGGTCCGGGCACGCACGTGCAGAATTCGTCCCGCACGGGCTTGGGCAGGATCGGTCATGCCGAGGACAATGCTTTTATCCTCACGCTGACGCGCCCAGACGTCCAATTCGACGTCAAACCATAAATCATCCGGAAATTCAAATTCTCCTACACGAGCCATGGCTACATCGCCTCACAAATCATTGGATAGCGAGATGGATTTCCGCCAAGCACACCCTTGACAATCCTATGCATACGCGGATGAACCCATACTTAGACGTCCTACGCTACGCCGTTTTCATGCCGGCAGGTGATGAAAATGGCGCGCGATGCGTCCTTGAGAAGAATTCACATCTACGAGTTGCATTCAATGCCTTCGGCTTCCAGTTTGCTTCGATATTGGGCAACACCTTCCACGCCGGTTGCAAGAATTGCCTGATCGGCCTGCCAATCGTCAGGCTGCACGCGAATCAGCCAACCCTCGCCATAGGGATCGGAGTTGATCAGACTCGGCTGTTTCTTCAGCTGCTCGTTAATGGCCACTACCTTGCCGGCGACGGGAGTAGGGATGGTTCCCACCCACTTGCCGCTTTCCAAAGTCCCGGCGCTCTTGCCGCGGGCAAGCGTCTTGTCCAGAGACCTGAGGCTCACCACGATAATTTTGCCGGCAAGACTCTGTGCCACGTCCGTCATCCCGACCAGAACGGTTCCGTCATCCTCTGGCTTCGCCCATACATGCTTTTCAATAAAGTAATATAATTCTTCCGGAAGATTGCATCCTTTGCTCATACCATTATCTCCTCTGCTGCGTAATTCTCCAGTCCCATGGCTTTTTCAACCAGGAAAATCAAATCGCTGACTTCCATCTGCCCCTCATATCCCGCCGTTTTCACCGCATCGGAATACATCACCAAATCCTTCGGACAGGCGACGACAAAATGGGTGACGCCATGCAGCTGCTTCGCTTCATGAATCCGGCTTTCCGCCGGTTTGTTGGGGTAAAGCGTATCCCCCATCCAGATGCGGCCTCCGCCGGCTCCACAGCAAAAGCTGTTGTCGCGATTGCGCGGCATCTCAACCAGCGTTGCGCCCACATGTTCGATAAGATTGCGCGGCGGATCAAACACACCGTTGTAACGGCCCAAGTAACAGGGGTCATGATAGGTTGCAGTCACACGCTGCGGCTCGGTCACGACCAAACGCTTTTCTTTGGCCAGCCGGTTCAGCAATTCCGTGTAATGCTCGATCTGGACCTCAAGGCCGTAAGCGGGATACTCATTCTTGATGGTGTTGTAGCTGTGGGGATCGGTCGTAAGAATTTTTTTGAATTTGGCGGACTGAATGGCCTGGATGTTTTTCTCCACCAAAGTTTCATACAATCCTTCCTCTCCCGTACGCCGCACATCGTTCCCCGCATTGCGTTCCGCTTCGTAGAGAATACCGAAGCTGACCCCGGCATGGGTCAAGATTCTCGCAAGCGTTTGCGCCACCCGCTGAGCCCGCGGATCGTAGCTGGCATAGTCGCCGACAAACCATAGATACTCCACTTCCTCCTTGCGCGCATCCTTCACCGGAACACGCGCGTCCTTCACCCATTTCGGACGATTGCGTTCCGACTGTCCGAAGGAGTTGCCCTTGCGCGCAAAGTTCATCAACGTCGAGGACAGATTGTCATCCATCGCGCCCTCATCAATCAGGGTTCGCCGCATTTGGACAATCAAAGGAACGTGTTCGATTCCCACCGGACAGGTTTCCACGCAGGCCCGGCATGTGGTGCAGGACCACAGCACATCCGGCGAGATCAAGCTCGTTCCCCCTGCCGCCATTTCACGCAGGCAAGGCACTTCGGACGGCGCGCCGTTCCCGTCTGCCGCCGAGACAGCGGCCTGTCTCATACCGTGGCGGCCGCCGAGCGCCTCGCGCAAATCGAGAATCAGATCCCGCGGTGAGAGCGGAGCCCCGGAATTGCGGGCAGGGCAGACATCGTGGCAGCGTCCGCATTTGGTGCAGGCATCGACGCTGAGCATTTCCTTCCAGTTCAAATCGATCGCCGAAGGAGTCAGCGGCAAGCCCAGGGAAGTCTCCGTCGCCGGCGCAGGAAGCGCAATTCCCGCCTTCCGGTCACGGACCGCCAGGTTCACCCATGAAGCCGCCATGTGAACGGATTTGGCATATGGGATATAGGCTATGAAGGTCAGCGCCAGAAAAGCGTGAAACCACCACAGACCCAAGTGCCATTCCGCCGCTTGCTGCGCGCTCATGCCCAACCCCTCGAAACCTCTTGCGAGCAGCAGGCCTACCGGCGAATAGATCTCAAACCAAGGATGGTCCATCATGAGCCGGAACACTTCGATGAACAGACCGGTTAAGCCGATCAACAAAAGCTGTCCCAGAAACCACCAGTCCTCGCGGCGATACCTCGATCGATCCTCCGCCTTTCCGTCCACCCGCGCATAGCTCAACCGGAACACGTTGAAAAACGCCCGCCGGAGACCCAGCATGCCGAGTCCAACAATAAACAGAACGGCGGAAATATCCATCACAATGGAAAAGCCGAGAAAGAAATTTCCTTTCCAAAAACGTAATGAGGGTGAAATCAAGCCGAGAATGTCCTGATCGATGGCAATGATCGTTGTTCCCAGAAAGAGAAAGCCAAAAGACCAAAACACAAATCCGTGCGCAATCCCCGTATAGGGGTCGCGACGCCCGATTTTGCGGCTGGAAAGCACTTCCCAAAAGGCTTGCGCCAGCCGTTTCGGCCAATCTTTGTACACAGGCTGATGCCGTCCCGCCATATAACGACGAATGCGAAGTACGACACCGTAAAGAAATACGACAATCGCGATAAAGGCAAGCACATAGAATAACGTAACCAACCAAGTATCTTCAAACCCTTCAAAAACAGGCCGCTTCGCTACGGGTCCCATGCGTCGTTACACCTCCCTTCGTCACTCGTTGATTTTCTCTGTCAGCAGCGGCACGAAATCAAGCAAATCTTCCACAATTCCATAATGGGCCACATCGAAAATCGGCGCTTTAGGATCGGTATTCACCGCAATAATCAGCTCGGCATCGCGCATCCCTTCGAGATGCTCCGGCGCTCCGCTGATCCCCAATGCCAAGTAAACCTTCGGCTTGACCTTTTGACCGGACTTTCCGACCTGCCGGGATTTCGGCATCCATCCGGCGTCGATGATCGGTCTGGAAGCTGACACGACAGCGCCAAGCGCCTCAGCCAGCTCTTCGGCAATCTCCACATTGTCCTTGTCGCCGATCCCCCGGCCGATGCTCACGAGCACATCCTGTTTGGTGATGTCGACGTCGCTGGTGTCCGGCATCGTCAGGCCGTAATAGGCCGTACGGGCAGCAGCCTCCGCCTCCAGCGTTTCCACCGGGGGAGTCCCTTCGGCACGGCCTTGCTCGGCGTTGCCGACACCCGCGATAACCTGCAGCACGCTGCGCGCGGGAACCTCCACCGATGCGACCATCTTACCTCCCAGAATCAAAGCTTCGGCCATCCAGCCATCTCCGGCTTGCGCAACCTTTTGGACGTAGGCTACACTGCCATACCCCGTCCGGCAAGCCGCATAGGTTGCCACATCCAATCCGACTGCCGTGCTGCCGGCCAAAACAATGTCCGGCTGAGTGCTTTCAATCGCTTTCGCAAGAGTTTTGCCCAGCACATCCGGAAGATATTGATCGTTGGGATTTGCCGCCAGCAGTATGCGATCGGCTTTTCCCAGATCCTTGAGCATTTCCTGACGCGTGACGGCCAAGGCTGTGACCGTGCCGTCTTCGCCGACCATCTGTCGGGCCACATCCAGCAGCTCGTAAGTAATTTCAGCTATTTTTCCATCCAAAACCTCTACAAAGACCAGCGCTGTAGACATTGGTTCAAGCTCCTTTCATCTTGAAAATTCGCTTCCTCTAGAAATTAAGCCAATAACCCGCGTTCGCGCAGCAATGCCAGCAGACGTTCCGCCTTCTCCTCGGCATCTCCTTCGATCATCTCCGCATGCCCATCGGAAACCGGGACTGCGAGACTAACGACCTTCGGACCAGGTACATCCGGAACCTCCACTTCCATTTCATCCAGCGATGTCGTTTTCATGATCTGTCTCACCCTAGAGATCGGCGCGTATCGGGGAGTCGCAGGCGCCACCTGAACGCCTACCAATGCAGGCGTCTGCAAGCTCAGGTTGGCAATCACCCCGCCGGAGAACTCCTTTTGCACCTTCACTTGTCCGTCAGCAGCTTCAACGCGGGAAACCACCGTTGCGAAAGGATAATCAAGAATCCCCGATAGCCACGTAGCCAGCTGTCCATCCAGATCGTCGTTGGCTTGAACGCCCGTCAGGATCAAATCCGGCTGCGTTTCCTCGACTACGGCGCGGAGCATTTCCGCATATTGACGGTTGGTCAAGCCTTGCTCCAAGCCGTCGCCCACCAATTTAACACCGCGGTCGGCCCCTTTGGCCAAAGCCGTAAACAAAACCTCGTCAATATCGCCCGTTTCTGCCGCTACCGCAATGATTTCACCACCGACAGCTTCCTTGATGAGAAGCGCTTGCTCCAGTGCGTGATCATCGAATTCATTCAGCTTCAAGGCGATTTCTTCCCTGTCCAATTGCTTTCCGTCAGCAGCGATAATCAGTTCCTCGACCACATCCGGCACCAACTTCATCGGCACCAACATTTTCATCTGCTTTCCCTCCAAATCTAACGTTAGATTCTGCAAACGATCATCACTTAAGCTTCAATCAGGCCTGCCGACCGGGCCAGCAGTTCCACAATATCCAATACCTCCAGCTTGCCGGCATTGCCCGTGGATTTCACGGCATCCTCAAAGCGCGAAACCTCGAAAGGACAAGCGACCGCCAGCACATCGGCGCCGTACTCGATCGCTTCCAGGACCCGCTTTTCCGACAAACGCATGCTCATGTGATCGCGGTTAAATCCGTCGAGCCACATGCCTCCGCCTCCGCCCCCGCAGCAGTAACCGGTCTCCCGGCAGTGCCCCATTTCGACCAGATCCAATCCGGGTATGGCCTGCAGCAAACGGCGGGGCGCTTCATATTCGCCGTTATGTCTGCCCAAGTAACAGGGGTCGTGGAAAGTAACACGCTTGTTAATCGGGTTTTTCAGCTCCAGTTGGTCAATCCGCTCCGCCAAAAACTGCGTGTAATGCAGGGTGGTGAAATCCCCTCCCAGTTTGGGATACTCATGCAGGAATGCGTTATACGCATGGGGATCGGTAACCACAATCCGGTTGAATTCATATTTCGAAAACATATTGATGTTATGCTCCGCGAGCATTTCAAACAGGCCGCGCTCTCCCGCCATACGCTGCGAATCGCCGGCGCACTTTTCCTCAGCCCCGAGAATTCCGAAGTCCACGCCCAAGGCGTTGAACACTCGGGCCAGCGCCACGGAAGCGTCCTTGCCCCGCGGATGATAGGATGGATAGCACTCCACAAACCACAAGACGTCGACGGGTTCCTTGGATTTGCTCAAAATCGGAACCGGCACGCCGGCTTCCTTGGTCCAATCCCCCCGCTTGCGCGGAGATTCTCCCAGCGGATTGCCGTATCGCGCGGTTGCCTCAAAGGCGTCCAACAACTCCTTAGGCGCCTTGCTTTCGAGCACAGCCTTTTCCCGCAGCGCCGGCATGATTTTGATCATATTGACTTCTTTCGGACAGACGCGCAGACAGTTGGAGCATGTGGTGCACAGCCACAAATCGGGACTGTCCAGCAAAGAAATGCCGAGCTGGGTACGGCGGAAAACTTTGCGGGGCGAATAATCCCCGACCGTATCCACGGGACAGACCCCGGTGCACTTGCCGCACTGGTAACAGTACGCGAGGGACTCGGCTCCTTCAACCGCCGTTACATCCTCTAAAACCGATAAATCATATTCGCTGATGACGCGCGGTTCGAACATCCGCGTCCAGTTTTCGGTCAAATGGATTCCGTCCACCGTCATCTCACCAAGTTCAATGGGCTTAACCTTGCTCAAGTGAAGCTCCCCCCCATATGCTTAATGCCTAGCAAACCTTCGACCACTTTGGGAAAAGGCGGTAATACCTGCGTAAATTCACTGGTCATGCGCCAGGAGGCCATCGTAAACATATACACGGCATAGACCCAGGACAGACAAAGAATCGGTCTGTAAATGTCGGGCACCCGATCCATACGATGCGTCGCCTCCAGAACGGCCGACAACACCTGCTGCGTCAGCTGGATTTGGCTGAACAGGAAACTTGGGGGCTGGCCCGGTTGAATCACATCCGGATCATCCAATACGAGCAGTACGGCTCCGGTATGGGTTTCCGGGGTATACATCCACCGGGTCCACCATGGAAAACGCGAAGGATCCGACAAATGCAACCAAAAAGTCGCCCATTCCAACCCCCATTTGGGACGTTCATCCCAATGGTCCAGCAGCTCCAACGCCTCTTCCGTGCTGTGATTCCTCGCCTTTGCCAGAAAAGTTCGGGCAAATTCTGTAAACCTCGCTCTTTCATCCTGCGAAAGACGGCGGGTGGCCGGAACCCAATTCCAGATCGCTGCGTCGGCTACGTCTCCTTCGCTCAAGGCCCTGCCTAACAAATCCGGCGCCAACTTCGACCGTTGTTCCAAACGGAAAACGATCCTCATGATCTGCTCCTCGGACAACAGCGGCTCCGCCTTGCCGAGAAACTCGTTAAGCGTTTCCGCATCAATCATCAACCGCTGCATTAAGCCGTCACTCTTTGCAGCTTATTCAGCAGCGCTACCGCTTTCATAGCCGCTGCTCCTCCCATTGAGATCGAGTCCTCCAGATCCTTCGGACCGGCAGCCGCACCCGCCACGAAAATACCGGGAACCTTCGTGGATACCGTATCCAGCGGGGCATTCTGTGTCGCCAGAAATCCGTGTTCCTCGAGAGGAATGGAGAAGGTTTTGCTCATTTCAATGGTTCCGTTGGAGGGCTCCATCCCCACGGATAATATAACCATATCCATAAGCACCTCCATCGGCCGTCCCATCGTCGTGTCTTCGCCTTTCACCAGCAATTTGTCGCCCTTCTTGATGACCTCGGTGACAATGCCGCGCACATAATTCACTTTGTACTCTTCCTGCGCTTTCCAATAGATCTGATCTTCCCAGAATCCGTACATCCGCATGTCGATGTAGAAAATGAACACTTTCGCTTTCGGCAGCATCCGTTTGATTTCGATCGATTGCTTGGAGGCAATGCCGCAGCAAACCTTCGAGCAGTATTGATTGCCGATTTGCCGGTCGCGGGATCCGACGCATTGGATAAACGCCACTTTCTCCGGAGGCTCTCCCGTCGATGGCCGGACGATCTTGCCCTGCTTCATCATTTTTTCGGCGTCTACCAACGTGATGACGTCGTCATATTCATAATAGCCGTACATTTGCGTCTCCCGGCCGGGGTCAAAATGCTTGAAGCCGGTAGCGACAATAACGGCTCCAACCTTTTCCACCACCTGCGTGCCGTCGGCGTTGCGGAGCGTCACCTCAAAATTGCCCTGCTCTCCCATACTGTTGACGATTCTGGTGCCCAATCTCAGATCGACGAGCGGATTTTGCCGGACATCGTTCAGCAAGTCTTGCATCGCTTCTTCGGTATCCCGCAAATCGGGCGTCAGGGTTGCGTAGCTTGAAGCAAAAGGCGTTCCGCCCAATTCCTCCCGCGCTTCCACCAATAATGCCCGCTTTCCTAATTCCGCTACCCCGCGGGCCGCTTCCAGCCCTGCCGGACCGCCTCCGACGATCAAAACCGTATTCAATGGCATACTGTATCTCCCTTCCTTATGTTGTAGTAACGACTACATAACAGCTTCCCAGGACAAAGATTTAATGGTACCGTCTTTGATTTTAGCCAGATCCTCTTCGAATTCCGCCCATGCCGCTTCCGGATCGATGCCCATTTTGATCAGCAGCTGTTTCGTGTCCGTGGAGTGCCAATGCAGCTGAGCGACGCGATAGGGATGCGCACCGACGGCCAGAGCGGCAAACTGCGATTCGGACATGACCGGAACACCCACATTGCGTCCGTGAGCCTTGCCGATAAACTGACTCTTATCCAATGAAGTGACACAACCGGTATCGTGCGTCAGAACAACGTCGGGGTTGGCCTCTTCTTTCATGACTTCGATTTTGCGCATCGTCGCAAAGCTTCTCGTGAAATCCCGCTGCACCAGAATATGCCGGAACCCGAAGCCGCAGCAGTCATACCATGTGGAATAATCGGCCACATTCGCCCCAAGCGCTTGAGCCACTCCCGTCACCACGGCTGTGCGCTGTCCGTTGTATATATCCGCGTTGTAGAGAGCGTCAGCCCTCTGCAGCTTGTAATAATGGCAGGCCGGATGGACCGTCACCGTGATATCGGACATATCCCGGACTACGCGGGACGCCAACTGATCACGCACGGCATACATCCATTCGCTGTAATGTACGATCTCCTCCGGCATGACGAAGGGACGTCCCAGCTTGTGCATAATTTCGCGTACTTCCCGGCGCAGATTCGCATCATGCACCAACTCATGACGAACTTCCTTATAATGGCCGTAGCTGGTGCCGCAGTGGATAAGCGGGAAATAACCGGTTTCATAGGCAGCCGCGAAATTCCGCATCGCGACCGACGCCTGAGCGGCTTGATTGGATGTCGCCGAAGCATAATAGTTCCATGCCGTACAAGACGTCTGATCGCGCGGATCGAAGTAATCGTAACCCAGTAAGCGGTTCAGCCAGAAAATCGATGTCGAGTATCCGGGAATATGCCCGCATTGGCCGCAGCTTTTGTGATGCCACGTTTTCTCAAGCGGAATTTTCTTCAAACGCCCGAACTTTGTCGATTCTAACGCGTAGGGCTCGGGAACCGGCTGAACGATCCACTCCCCCGCCCTTCCTAGCTCCCAAACGGCTTCTCGAATATCCTCGTCCGGCGCTTCAATCGGATCCCATTGAAAGCTGCGATCCGTCTCCACTGCCATGCCGCCGGATTTGCTCTGTTTGTCAGGGGTTTCCATATTCATCATCCCTTCCTGAACCTAAATTTTGCGGGAAACTTCCCGATTCAGTGGACTTTCTCAAGTCAATATTCCTTAAAAGGAAAGGCCGCTTGCCTCCAATTCCTCGTCCATGATCTCTTCCATGATGTCTGACAATCCTTCATCGAGAGATGAAATAATGTCCAGTGACCCCGTCATTTTCCAAATCGCATAAAGTTCCTGCATCGTGCGTTCCTCCACTTCCCAGGAAGTGCCGGTCGTATGCAGCGTTTCGGGCGGCAGAGCCAGCCGCCACAGATCCAGGTTCTCCGAAACCGCCTTGACCTGCGGTCCCCAATCAGGAAACGCGTCTTCCTGAAGCATATCCGGCGAAACCTGAGTGCCCGTCGTCATAATCTTGTAAATAATCCGGGTATATCCGGCCAAAGCTTCCTTGGTGGTGCGCAATCCGTTTTTCACTGCGACCTCGCGCATGACGGTAATCAAACCGCCGGGATTGTTCTGGCGCGGACAGCGCGTGCACGAAAAGCATTGGGAGCAGTTCCAAACATCGTCATTCAGCTGCTCATAAAAGGTTTCCACATCTTCACGAGCCAACGTTTGGGCGATCTTGCGGGGGGAAAAGTCATAAAAACGCGCTGACGGGCAGGCCGCCACGCAAATCCCGCATTCATAACAACCGTAAAGATAGTCCTCATACCGCGGGTCCGCCTTGACTTCCTCAAATAATCGTTCCTTATCTTCCAAAGGAACCTCTTGATACTTTACGGAAAACACGTACATTCCTCCTTTGCCCGATGTGTTTCCGGCAATCCTGTCATGACCGATTAATACAGAAGGAACTGCTAAAAACTGTTTGCTGCTCTAATGCCGTGCTTGAAATGGCTGTGGCCGAGGAACTTCCCCCTCCTCTCTAGAGTAGTTTGTTAACTTTATCACAAACCTCCAGGGGTATTTGCGGACATGCAGTAAACGCTTACATGAGCCGCAGTATGAAGAGCTTCACATCTACCTCCAGGGGTATTTATGATCGTAAAGTAAAGGTTTACAAACGGCCCTCGGCAAAAAAAGAATTTTAACTGTTGAAAAACCTCCGGGGGTATTTATAAGCCAAAAAATAAATTTTTCAGTATGCCTGCTTTTGATTTTGTGGATTTTCAGGTGGTTTATTTGGGTGAATGTTGTAAAGAAAGGAGTGTGATGGTTAGTTGGTTTGAATTCAAAAAAATTCCAGTGTGATTCTTTCAAATTCATGATAGATAAAGCTATCAA
This sequence comes from Ferviditalea candida, assembly GCF_035282765.1. Lineage (GTDB taxonomy): Bacteria > Bacillota > Bacilli > Paenibacillales > KCTC-25726 > Ferviditalea > Ferviditalea candida. The sequence goes on from NZ_JAYJLD010000025.1 coordinate 50,243, forward strand.
AACCTTGCAGAATTGAATGTGAGAAGTGAGGAGACCATGTGAAGTGAATGTTGCTGTTTTATAACAGCTCCAAATTGTATTATCGTTGAAAACAGATCGTATCCGAACCAAAGAACGACGGTTCACGAAGAAACTCGTAAGACACTGTTTTCTGTACCATTCATTTCCGCTTACTGTTTATTTTATGACTTTTCTGTGAATTTGACAACCAAAAAATAAAAAAAAATGCCGCATCCATCCAGGGCCACATGTGAAAAGATATAAAGAAATCATGATTCCGGGCATTGCGCCGTATCATGATTTTTTTTCGGGATTATGCCCTTCTTCTGTATTTGGCGATCATCGCATCGATGAACAAACCGGCTGCTGCATAAAACAGTATCGTCAGGACATATGTGTAGATCATGCCCATGCTGTGAATATCCCAAAACAACTCAAGAAACCATACCGGAATGCTGACCATATACAATAACATATGATCGGGATCATAACCGAAATAATTGACAACAGTAACGGCTATCGCAAACAATGTCAACCAAAACGTGAATTTCCCGAACACGGATTGACCCCCTCTGATAGATCGTCATGCAGTTACTATTGCCAAATCCATCATAATTATTCCGAAGACAGCATAAAGTGCGAATTTCTCCATTCAGACGGATTGATGAATTAACCGCAAAAATCTAATCATATTCCTGGTTTTATCAGCGGTGCAGTGACATCCCTTTTCCGGAATAACGATTGAATTGAATAAATATTCACGATCTTGCTTTCGTCGGACAGACTCCCAGTGCTTTTTTCGGGCATTTCACGTATAATGGTCTATTATCATTTAAGGGTGATCGAATTGCAAGCATACGAAGCTTTGGAAATCTATCAGCTCAAAGCGCTGAAAATTTCCTGGAACGGCAGCTTGATTGATCTTGAATTCCGGTCGGCGCAGTTGTTCATAGACTTATCCGAATACGATTTGAGCTGGTTTGTCGATGCCAGCTATTTGAACAATGATGAGTTTTTGCAGGCCCTGTCCCGTTCCATCGACATCAAAGTTATGATTTATGCGGAAACGATGGAAGGCATGCAGCTTTCCGGTTTAGGCTACATGCATCCCAATCTGCCTGTATCCTGCGCTTCGATCAAAGGCGACGGCGTTTTGTTCGGTTACGAAGAAATGAAAAGGAACGAGTAAGCGGCTCAATGCGGTCTCGTATTCATTTCAAAAATCCATACTTTTCCTTGATTGTCCAATCCGAAATCAAAGCCCAGCTGTTCCATCAGCGGGTACTGCCGCAAGAAAATATCCTTGCAGAGATAGGCAAGTTTCTTCATTTCCTGTTTCTTTGCGGAAACATTCAAGCTTGGAAGTGAACGCCTGATTGCTTCTTTCGAAGTCAAAAGAGTTCCCCCGCTGCATAAATTCGTTACGAAAAGTCCCTCCTTCGCCAACCTACCGACGACTGAACGAGTCACCCATTTATCTCCGTGTTTTGCGATCTTGACGCGGTAATCCAGCGGCCTTCCGTCGATTTGGGCCAATCGGATTCCCTGCTGAACCAAATATTCCCTCCGTCTCATCAGTTTTCTGACAGCCTCAACCAGAGAGGAGAATGCGGCAATTCTCCGCTGACGGTGACTGTGCTTCAACAAATAGTTCTCATTCTGCCGCTCGATGAGAATGATCCCGCTCCCTCCGGTTCCGACATTCGGTTTGAGCACAACCAGTCCATAGCTGGACAGCATGGATCTCAAATTCTCTTGCGAATATTTTCGCGTTTCAGGGATGTGGGGAATCACCCGTTCGTCCTGCATCAGTACTTGTGTTTTGAGCCATTTGCTGGCAATTGATGTTGCCTGATTCAACACAAAACATCCCCCTTCTGCTAATATTCCTATTAGCAATCTATGTCCGGGGGATGTCTGATTCCTGTTTGTTTGTACGCGTACACACACCTTATTTTCCCAACGCTGCGGTGGAGCTCTGCTCCGAAGCGATACGCTCCTGCTTTACCGCGGGGATCTTGGCCGTGTTCTCGGGTTGGTATCTTCTGAGAAGCTCCTTTCTCGACATGACGATGATTTTCGGCACCAGCATTTCGCTTTTGCTCTGAAGCCTTTGGCTCCCCTGCGGATGAACGACGCTCAATAGAATCCGCAAATACCACTTGCTCAAAACGGCAAAAACCCCTTTGGGCAGATCAAGCACGGTGAATCCGAAATTGGCGGGTCCCCGATTGATCATGCTGATTCCATACAAACCCTTCACATCCGAATAATCAGGATCGTTCAAAATAAAGTCGGCGACTTTGGGCATTGTTCGTTCCATTTCCCGTATCAAGCCGATCGCCAAATGCATTGACGTTCTGGCGCTTCTTCCCATGCTGTACAGCATCCGATTGTCCAAATGAAGCTCCGCCACGCGGTTGCCCGATTGAATCCGTTCTCCATCGGGCAATTCGAGAGTTTTGCCGTCGTATTTGCGGATTCGCAGATGCAGAAATCGGGTATCCCGATCCACGCATTGGACCTGAAACAAAAAGTGAAACAGCGATTCCCACTTCATCCACAAAAATACCACGGCGGTTCTGTAAAAACTGCGCTCCCGAACGGCAAAATCATTGCTGTCCCGCAGCATATCATCGATTCTCAAAAACTTGTATCCTTTCGGAACCAGCTCCTCGATAAACTCCTTCAAGGCCAGCAGCATTTGCCCGGGGGCATCCTGATAGGCCCCGAAGGTTTCTCCGCTGTCGTGCAGCAGGATCACTTCGCCGCTGCGCAGCCGTTTGAGCAGACGTTTTTTGAGCTTGGTTTTGTGAGAGTGTTTCCACCAATCACCGACAATTCGGGACCATAGGATCAGCCGAAACTTGCGGATGGTCAAAAAATCAAACAAATTAATGATTCCCCACGGAGGTCTGTAATATATCGGCCTTTCCCCGGTAATTCGCTCGACGATTTCCGACGATTGCTCGATCTGTCTGCGGACCTGTTTCGGCAGCATCAACCAATTGGATTTATGTTCGTAATTGTGGATGCCGATCAAATGTCCTTCCTCATGCATGCGCCGAATCAAATCGGCATGCTTTTCGGCATTTTTGCCGACAACAAAGAAGGTGACCTTGATGTCGTATTCTTTGAGCAAATCCAATAATTGCGCAGTGTATTTCTCATCCGGACCGTCATCGAACGTCAGGGCGAGTTCGTTGTTCCCGCTCCCTCTTTTAAAAGCCCGGTAGCCGAATAATCGGATCAAGAGACCCGGGATGAAAGCATAGACGGTCAGCAAGAAAAACAACAGCCACATCGTCATTTTCCCCAAAGTCATCCCTACTTTCCTGCTCTCTAATTATTGCAAAAAAATGAAGAATCCTGTCACCTCTAAAGCATCTCTACTAAATTATAGCACCTTTTTCCCAGCTGAAAATCGGTAAAATGAACATCACCGCTCCTAACATATATATGCCTGAACCCATATAAAAATAGTTGTCTTTTCTATTTTCGAGAAAATCCTTTGACTTTCCTGCCTTCCGGGTGATTTGTCCGCATCGTCCCGACTCGAAAACGGATAAAGTGAGCGTCGCGAAAAAATTTAAAGATTATGTTAATCGTCAGAATGAATATGGTAAACTACAGAAGGATTGATAACAGCGGACAAAGGAGCCAATTGCATGAAGGAATTAAAAATGAAAATTTGGACGGCAATTGACCGGGAAGCGGCAAGGTTTGAAGACGCTGCGCTGTTTATCGGAAACCATCCCGAAATGGGCAACGAGGAATTCCTGGCATCTCAAAGATTAATTGGAGAGCTGGAAAGCCTTGGCTTTGCTGTGGAAAAGGAAGTGCTTGGCTTGAAGACGGCGTTTATCGCCTCCTATGCTGCGGAAAAGCCGGGTCCGACCATCGCCCTGCTCAGTGAATTCGACGCGCTTCCCGATTTGGGACACGCCTGCGGCCACCATCTGATCAGCGGCATGAGTCTTGCTGCGGCGGCCGGCCTTAGAGCGGTGCTTGATGAAATCGGCGGAACGCTTCGAGTTTACGGCACGCCTGCCGAGGAAACCAAGGGGGCGAAAGTGCCGATGTCCGAAGCGGGGTTGTTCGACGACGTGGATTTTGCGCTGATGGCCCACCCATATCATTCGTACGAAGCGTCCGGAACCTCTCTGGCCATGGATGCGATCCAATTCGAGTTTTTCGGCAAAGCCGCGCATGCGGCCGCCAGTCCGCATGAAGGAATCAATGCGCTGGACGCCGTCCTCTTGCTGTTCAACTCGATCAGCGCGCTGAGACAGCAGCTGGAAAGCCACGTCCGCATTCACGGCATCATTACCGAGGGCGGCAAGGCGGCCAACATCATTCCCGATTACGCGGCAGCCCGATTTTACATCCGTTCCGCCACCCGGGCCCATACCGACGAAACAGTCCAAAAAGTGCTCCGCTGCGCCGAAGGGGCGGCTCTGCAAACCGGCTGCAGCCTGAAAACGTCGAATTACGAATATTCCTACGACGAGCTCCGCACCAACGAAACGCTGTCCGCCGTGTTCAACCGCAATCTGACGGAGCTGGGGATTGACGGCAGCGAAATCCGCCGGGGCAACGACCACGGGTCGCTGGACCTCGGCAACGTATCGCTGCGCTGTCCCACCATCCATCCGTTCGTCAAAGTAACGGATCAGCCGTTTCATCTGCATACGAAGGAATTCCGCGATTCGGCCATGACCGGGCGGGCCATCGAAGGCATGCTGCTCGGCGCCAAGGCATTGGCGGGCACGGCTTGCGAAGCGGCCGCCGATCCCGCATTGTTGAGGGCCATACGGGAAGAATTTCAACACACCCGAAAATAAGCTTGCAAAATCGGTCTATCAACAGGAATGAATCTTTTTCGCATGCACGGAGGCGGGAAGCCTGTCAAACGTCTGAGAAAATGTCACCTTAACTCGTCCGAGAAAATGTCACTTTTGTAGTGTTCCGAGCCACCGTTAGGTGGCTTGGACTGTCTTTGAA